>NZ_JBHVYK010000016.1:54111-110978 GCF_042880855.1 Streptomyces sp. NPDC058291 | reverse complement strand
TGCTGTCGGTTGCCGGGGGCGGGGGGGGGTGTTTGCCGGCCGGGCTCTAACTCGTTGGGGGCGCGGCCCTCCTCTGCTCGGCCGGACCCCCTTCCGCATGCCTTGTCCTCGCCGCGCCAGCAAGCCCTACCCCTCGCCGCGCCGCAAGCCCTACCCCTCGCCGCGCCGCAGACCCAGCACCTCGGCCGCCGCGAACGTCTCCCCGGCCGGCCGCTGCGCGAAGTGCGCGCCGAGGACGGCGTCCAGCTCCGCGTGGTCGAAGGCGTCCTCCTTGCTGTCGAACTTCGCGCGCACCCGCGGCCGTTCGACGACGGCGACCATGCCGCCGTGCACCACCAGCAACTGTCCGTTGATCCGCGCGGCGGCCGGCGAGGCCAGATAGCCGACCAGCGGGGCGACATGCTCGGGAGCGAGCGGATCGAGCCCGCCGCCCTGCGCCCCGGACAACCCGGCGAAGACGTCCTCGGTCATCCGGGTGCGGGCGCGCGGGCAGATGACGTTGGCCGTCACCCCGTACTTGGCCAGCGCGAGCGCCGTGGACGTCGTCAGCCCGACGATCCCGCCCTTGGCCGCCGCGTAGTTGGGCTGTCCGGCCGAGCCCGCGAGGAACGCCTCCGACGAGGTGTTCACGATCCGCCCGTACACCGGCGCCCCCGACGCCTTGGACCGCTCGCGCCAGTGCGCGGCGGCGAACCGGGTCGTGTTGAAGTGGCCCTTGAGGTGGACCCGGACGACCGCGTCCCACTCCTCCTCGGCCATCGAGAAGACCATGCGGTCGCGCAGGATGCCCGCGTTGTTGACCAGCACGTCCAGCTTGCCGAACTCGGCGATCGCGGACTCGACGAGCCGACCGGCCTCGGCGAAGTCGGCGACGTCCCCGGTGTGGGCGAACGCGGCGCCGCCGGCCGACCGGATCTCGCGGGCCACCTCCTCGGCGGGAGCGGCCGACGCCTCGCCCGAACCGTCGCGGCCGGGCTGCCCGAAGTCGTTGACGACGACGGCCGCGCCCAACCGGGCCAGTTCCAGCGCCTCGGCCCGGCCGAGCCCGCGTCCGGCGCCCGTGACGATCGCCGTGAGTCCCTCCAGCGGCAGCGACATCGACGGCCTCAGATCTCTATGCACGTACGGAGCGCGGCCCCGGTACGCATCTGGTCGAGCGCCTCGTTGATCTCGGCGAGCGCCACGCGGTGGGTGATCAGGCCCGACAGGTCGATCCGGCCGGCCCGCCACAGGGCGATCGTCCGCTCGTAGGAGCGCAGGACGTCGCCGCCGCCGTACATCGAGGGCAGGATCCGCTTCTCGTCGAAGAACAGCTCGAACATGTTGAGCTGGAGGAAGTCGTCCAGGGCGCCCGCGCCGACGACGACGAGGGTGCCGCCGCGCCGGGTGGTCTCGTACGCGGTCCGCGCGGTCGAGGAACGGCCCACGACCTCGAAGACGTAGTCGAACCCCTCGCCGCCCGTGACGAGTTGCTTCGCGCCGGGCAGCTCCTGCGGCGAGACGGCCTTCGTGGCGCCGAAGTTCAGCGCGGCCTCCCGGCGCGAGGCGACCGGGTCGACGGCGACGATCTCGGCGGCGCCCTTGAGCCGCGCGCCCTGGATCGCGGAGATGCCGACGCCTCCGCAGCCGATGACGGCGACCGAGGAACCGGCCTGCACGTCGGCCGTGTTGAGCGCGGCGCCCAGTCCCGTCGTCACCCCGCAGCCGATGAGCGCGGCGATGTCGAAGGGCACGTCGTCGGGGATCGGGACCGCACAGCCGGCGTCCACCACGACCTCCTCGGCGAAGGTCCCGGTGCCGGCGAAGCCGAAGACGTCCCCGCCGGGGCGGCGGAAGTTGGGCGTTCCCGCGTTCATGAACCCGGCCAGGCACAGTTCCGTCTGGCCGCGCTTGCAGGCGGGACACGCCCCGCAGGCCGGCAGCCAGCAGACGACGACCCGGTCGCCGGGCTTCACCCGGGTGACGCCCTCCCCCACCTCCAGGATCTCGCCCGCCCCCTCGTGCCCGGGCACGAACGGCGCGGGCTGCGGCAGCACCCCGCCCATCGCGGACAGGTCCGAGTGGCACAGCCCCGTGGCCCGCACCCGGATCCTGACCCGGCCCGGGCCGAAGCCCACCGCCTCGACGTCGTCGAGGACCTCCAGCTTGTCCTGACCGATCTCGTGCAGTACGGCTGCGCGCATGGTGCGGCTCCCCTCGGGTCCCCTCGGATGCTGGGCGGTTCAGGAGGTGCTTCAGGAGGTGCTTCAGGAGATGGTCGACGGCCGGTGGTTCAGGCGTGTTCGACGATCGTGTCGGCGAGGACCGGCGCGTCGTCCCGCTGGACGGCGCTCACGGCCACCCGGACCGCCTCCGCACCGCGCCACATGCGGATGCGCAGGGTCTCGCCCGGGAACACCACCCCGGCGAACCGTGTCGCGTAGCCGCGCACCCGGGTGACGTCCCCGTCGAGCAGGGTGTCGACGACCGCCTTGAGCGTGATGCCGTAGGTGCACAGGCCGTGCAGGATGGGCCGGTCGAACCCGGCGGTCTTCGCGAACTCGGGGTCGGCGTGCAGCGGGTTGTAGTCGCCGCAGAGGCGGTAGAGGAGGGCCTGGTCCTCGCGAACGGCCCGCTCGACCTCCTTGTCGGGATCGCCGGCCGGCGGGTCGAGCCGGGCGGACGGGCCCCGGTCGCCGCCCCAGCCGCCCTCCCCACGGACGAAGATCTGCGCGTCGTTGGTCCACAGCGGCCCGTCCGCGTCGGCGACCTCGGTGCGCATGACGAGGACGGCGGCCTTGCCCTTGTCGTACACGCCCGCGATGCGGCCGGTGGCGGTCGCCCGGCCCTCGACCGGGAGGGGGCGGTGGATGTCCAGGCGCTGCCCGCCGTGCAGGACCCGGGCGAGGTCGACCTCGACGCCGGGCATGGACAGCCCGCTGATCACGCCGGGCGAGCCGGACCCCGCGACGGTCGCGAAGCTCGGCAGGACGTGCAGCCGCGACTCCAGCGTGTAGCGCAGTTCGTCGGGGTCGGTGGCCGGCACGCCCGCGCCGATGCCGAGGTGGTACAGCTGGACGTCCCGGCGGTCCCAGGTGATCTCGCCGGTCCGGGGTTCGGCGGCGAGCGCCTTGGCTGCGTCGATGGGCATGGAGCTCCTGATCGTTCGGATCGACGGGATCGATCGCATCGTTCAGAGACCTCGGCACGGCCGTCCGCACCGATCGGCCGCACCGAGGTCGCCACGGGGCCGCGGAACCCGTCCTCCACGGAACAGGGGCGGATCTAGAACGCGTTCCAGTGCGGCGACCCCCTGTATAGCCCAGGCCCCGGTACTTGTGAAGAGACCTGACGGCCGACACCTGACGGTACGTCAGAAACAGTGGCGGTGACATTTGTACCGGCCGGGCGGGTACAACCCCGCCCTGCCGCGGACGGGCCCGGGACCGTAGCGTCGGAGTCGACCGCACCGCCCGCGAGCGGCGGGCACGAGAGAAGGAAACGGGGAAACGGGGTCATGACGAGGTCGTGGGAGGACCGGCGGCGTGAACGGGCCTGTCGGCGCGCCGCCTGGCGCTCGGCGTTCCGGGAGGCGCGCGGGCGGCAGCGGCACTGGAAGGCCGACAAGGAACGCCTCAAGGCCCAGTACAGGGCCGCCCGCGCAGCGGGGCGGCCGGGCGGGGGCCGGTCCGAACAGGTCCCGGAGGACCCGGGTCCGCCCGCCAACGGCTTCTCCCTGATGCCATGGCTGCTGATGGGGATGGGCGCCATCTCCAACCTCTTCCACGGCGAGACCCCGAACCCGTGGATCGGCGGCCTCGGCCTGCTGACCTTCAACTCCCTCTACATCTACGTGGCCTTCCGCTCCTTCGCGAAGGAGACCCGCCAGGCGGCCTCCACCCTGGTGGCGCTGGTCCTCATGGGCCTGGTGACCTGCGGACTCGCCCTCGCCTACGGCGACAGCTGGCTGCTGTTCTTCCCCCTGCTGGGCCTCGCCGCCGGCGCGGCCCTGCGCGGGCCCCGACTGCGCGCCGTCGGCACCTCGGTGGCCGTCCTCGCGGGTGCGGTCTCCGGCGTCCACGAGGGCTGGGACGGCCTCACCATCGCCTACGCGACCTGGATCTCGACGATGGTGACGGCCGCCATCCTGTCCCTGTCCGAGGCCGTGCGGGAGCTGCGCGCCGCCCGTGAGGAGCTGGCCCGCCGGGCGGTCGAGGAGGAGCGGCTGCGTTTCTCCCGCGATCTGCACGATCTGCTCGGGCACACCCTCTCGGTGATCGTGGTGAAGTCGGAGGCGGCCCGGCGGCTGGCGCCGCGCGACCTGGACGCGGCCCTCGCCCAGGTCACGGACATCGAGGCGGTCGGCCGCCAGGCGCTGACCGAGATCCGGGAGGCGGTCACCGGCTACCGGGAGGGCAGTCTGGCCGGCGAGCTCGACCGGGCCCGCTCGGCGCTCACGGCGGCGGGCGTCGAGCCGTCGGTGACCCGGTCCGGGCCGCCGCCGGACCCGCAGAGCGCGGCCCTGCTGGGCTGGGTGGTGCGCGAGGCGGTCACCAACGTCGTCCGGCACAGCGGCGCGAGCCGGTGCCTGATCAGCGTGACGGCCGCCCCGGAGCGGATCCGGCTGACGGTGACCGACGACGGCCACGGCGGCCGGGGCGGCCAGGGCGGGGACGGCGGCGGCTGCCGCCCGCCGGGCGACGGCACCGGCCTGACCGGCCTGCGCGAACGCCTCGCGGCGGCGGGCGGCTCCCTGACGGCCGGCCCCGGGCCGCGTGGCGGCTTCACGGTCACGGCGGAACTGCCGGCCGGGCCGGAAGGGCACGGGGAGGGGGACGTGGAGGAGTCGTCCGCAACTGTGGCGCCCGCTGGCCCGGTGCCCTCGGCCGCCGTTCGGCCCTAATCTTGGCCCGTGAACGAGACGCCGGGGTCGCCCGTGAACGAGATGCCCCGCTCCCACCGTCCCGCCAAGTCGATCAGGGTCCTGCTCGCGGAGGACCAGGGGATGATGCGCGGCGCGCTGGCCCTGCTGCTGGGCCTCGAGCCCGACATCGAGGTGGTCGCCCAGGTGGGCGCCGGCGACGCGATCGTGGACGCGGCCCTGCTCCACCGTCCGGACGTCGCGCTCCTCGACATCGAACTGCCCGGCATGAGCGGCCTGGACGCCGCGGCCGAGCTGCGCGAGCAGGCGCCCGACTGCCGGGTGCTGATCCTGACCACGTTCGGCCGGCCCGGCTATCTGCGCCGGGCGATGGAGGCCGGGGCGGCGGGCTTCCTCGTCAAGGACGGTCCGGTGGAGGAACTCGCGGTGGTGATCCGCCGGGTGCTGACCGGCGAGACGGTCGTCGACCCGGCGCTGGCCGCGGCCGCGCTGAGCGCCGGCCCGAACCCGCTCACCGCCCGCGAGCGCGACGTACTGAAGGCCTCCGTCGACGGCGCGACGGTCGCCGACATCGCCGCCCGGCTGCATCTGTCGGAATCCACGGTCCGCAACTACCTCTCCTCCGCCATCGGCAAGACGGGCACCCGCAACCGCATGGAGGCGATGCGCGAGGCCCGCCGGCAGGGCTGGCTGTAACGGCGGGGCCCACGCGGCAGCGGGGCCGGCAGTGGCGGCGGGGCTGACCGCAGGGGGCCTCGGAGGGGGCCGGATACGGGGTGGCGTAGTGCCGGGACGGCCTTACCGATACCGCGGCCGGCCTCGGCTTCGCGGCGCCCGACCGCCCCGGCCACAGCCCTCACGGCGGCGCTCGCGGCGGCCCTCAGATGCCGGGGCCGGTGCGCCGCAGCACGCGCAGCGAGCCGGTGTCGGAGATCTCCGTGAAGGCCCCTGACTCCAGGGCGCGCAGGTAGACGCGGTAGGGGGCCTGGCCGGTGAACTCGTCGACCGGGTCGGGGAAGACGTCGTGGATGACCAGGAGCCCGTCCTCGGCGACGTGCGGCGCCCAGCCCTCGTAGTCGGCGCTCGCGTGCTCGTCGGTGTGGCCGCCGTCCACGAAGACGAGGCCGAGGGGCGAGCGCCAGAACGCGGCGATCTTCGGGGACCGTCCGACGAGCGCCACCACGTGCTCTTCCAGGCCCGCCCGGTGCAGGGTCCGGCGGAAGGCGGGCAGTGTGTCCATCAGGCCGATCTCGGGGTCGACGGTCTCCGGGTCGTGGTACTCCCAGCCCGGCTGCTGCTCCTCGCTGCCGCGGTGGTGGTCGAGGGTCAGGGCGCTGATCCCGGCCCGGCGGGCGGCGTCCGCGAGGAGG
Source organism: Streptomyces sp. NPDC058291 (assembly GCF_042880855.1). NCBI lineage: Bacteria > Bacillati > Actinomycetota > Actinomycetes > Kitasatosporales > Streptomycetaceae > Streptomyces > Streptomyces sp. NPDC058291. Next base: position 104,747 of record NZ_JBHVYK010000016.1, on the reverse strand, counting down.
ATCGTGGACCGTCCGCAGTAGGTGCCGACCTCCAGCAGCGGCAGCCCGAGCGCGCCCGCCTCGACGGCGGCCGCGTACAGCGCGAGCCCCTCGTCCACGGGCATGAATCCCTTCGCCGCCTCGAACGCGGCCAGGATCTCGGGCTCGGGCGCCGCGGTCGTGGGGGTCGCGGTCATGGGGGTCCTTCCGGTGGTGCACGGGTGTGGGCGCCCATGCTGCCGCACCCCCTGCCGCCGTCGCGACAGGGGGTGCGGAAAGGTGGAGCGGTCAGGCCCGCGGGCGGGGCGCGCGGGGCCTCGGGCGAGGCGGCCGACGCTCAGGCCGTCGAACGGTCAGGAGTGCCGGCGGTCAGGCGTCGACCGTCTCGCTGGGCAGGGACAGATCCAGGTCGACCGGTCGTTCGTCGCCCGCGTGGGTCGCGGAGCTGGCCAGCGGGCCGTGGCCGGCGGCCTTGGCGGCGAGGACGTACGCGCCTTGGGCCGGGACGACGAGGGCGTAGCTGCCGTCGTCCTGCGACAGGGTGGCGCCGGCCTGGCGGCCGCGGCGGTCGATGAGGGTGACCTTGGCGCGGGCCACCGGGGCGCCGCCGGCGTCCAGGACCCGGCCGCGGAAGCCCCGCAGGGCCTGCTCGGCGCGCTCCAGGTTGGCGTCCTCCTCGCTGCTGGCGCGCAGCTGCGGCACGGCCGAGGGGCGCTGCTGCCTGGGCAGGAAGAGGGCGAGGACCAGGCCCACCGCGACGGCGGCCGTGGCGATCAGGAAGGAGACGCGGAAGCCGTGCATGGTCGGGACGGCGACGCCGCCGACGTCGTTCGCGGTGTTGGCGAGGACCATGCCGACGACGGCGCTGGACACCGAGGTGCCGATGGACCGCATCAGGGTGTTGAGGCCGTTGGCCGCGCCGGTCTCGGAGGCCGGGACCGCGCCGACGATCAGCGCGGGCAGCGAGGAGTAGGCGAGGCCGATGCCCGCGCCCAGCACGACGGCGATGACGAGGCTCTGCCAGGCGGCGCTCATCAGGCCGAGGCCGGCGCCGTAGCCGATCGCGATGATCAGCATGCCGAGGATGAGGGTGAACTTGGGGCCGTACTTGGCGGACAGCCTGGCGTAGACGGGCGCCGTGAACATCATCGTCAGGCCCAGCGGCGCGACGAGCAGACCGGCGACCACCATCGACTGGCCGAGGCCGTAGCCGGTGGACTTCGGCAGCTGGAGCAGCTGCGGCAGGACCAGGGAGACGACGTAGAACGAGACGCCGACCATGATCGAGGCCAGGTTGGTGAAGAGGACGGCCGGGCGGGCCGTGGTGCGCAGGTCGACCAGCGGTGCCTTCACGCGCAGCTCCATCACGCCCCACAGGACGAGGACGACGGCCGCGGCGGCGAAGAGGCCGAGCGTGGTGCCGGAGGTCCAGCCCCAGTCGCTGCCCTTGGTGATCGGCAGCAGGAACAGGACGAGACCGATGGAGAGGCCTATCGCGCCCAGGACGTCGAAGGTGCCCTCGGCGCGCGCCGGCGACTCGGGGACGACGAGGAGGGTGAGGACGATGGCGAGCGCGCCGAGGCCGGCCGCGCCGTAGAACAGGGCGTGCCAGTCGGCGTGCTGGGCGATGAGGGCCGCGAGGGGCAGGGCGAGACCGCCGCCGACGCCGATGGAGGAGCTCATGAGAGCCATCGCCGAGCCGAGCTTCTCGCGCGGCAGCATGTCCCGCATCAGGCCGATGCCGAGCGGGATCGCGCCCATGGCGAAGCCCTGGAGGGCGCGGCCGGCGATCATGGTGAGCAGGTCGCTGGTGAGGGCGCTGACCAGGGCGCCGACGACCATCACGGCCAGGCTGGCTGTCAGCATGCGGCGCTTGCCGAACAGGTCGCCGAGGCGGCCCATGATCGGGGTGGCCACGGCTCCCGACAGCAGCGTCGAGGTCAGGACCCAGGTGGCGTTGCTGGGGGCGGTGCCCAGCAGCTGCGGCAGGTCCTTGATGACCGGGACGAGCAGGGTCTGCATCACCGCGACCACGATGCCCGCGAAGGCGAGGACCGGGACCACGGCTCCGCTCGCCTCGCGGGTGGGCCGGTCGGTCGTCGTGTGCGTCATGAGGGGGTGCCTCCGGGCGGTGGTTCGGCGATTACATGCGACCTGAACCTGTATGCACGGGCAACTATTCCGATGCTTCGGCGTACTAACGATTTCTTTATCGTCTCTTGACACAGGCGGCGCAGGCCGACGGCCGGGGCGCGGCCGCGACGATCAGCGGGCCGGGTCTGCGGGATGCCGCCGATCAGCACGTCCAGGCCCCAGGCGTCGCGGTCGCCGGACGAGAACAGGGCGGACCGCGACGCCCGGGCCGCCGACCACATCGCCGACTTCACCGCGCCCTGAAGCGCCGGGGCCCGCACGGCCGACGGGTCGCCGTACGAGCGGTTCGTCGGCCCGGCCCCGCACGGCGCCGCGGACACGTCGGCGGAGGTGACGCGTCAGGGGCGCCGGTTAGGGTGGCAGGCGTGTCGTACTCAGGCCCGCACTCCGACCCTTTCGGCCCCTCCGACCCCTTCCAGCCTTCCGACTCCTTCGCCCCGGACCGGCCGCGGCGGTCGTGGCTGCGCCGTCCGCTGGCCGTGGCGCTGGCCGCGCTGGTGCCCGGCGCGCTGCTGGGCTGGCTGGCGTACGAGGCGCTGGGCGGGAGCGGCGGGGACGGCGGAGCGGACGGGGCCGGGGCGGGCGCGGGCGTTTCGTCGAGTGCCGCCCCCGGGACCGCGCCGGCCGGCGGCGACGACCAGCCGGGCACCCTCTCCGCGCCGCCGAGCGAGGCCTCCGCTCCCCTCGAGGGCAAGGTCGTCGTCATCGACCCGGGGCACAACCCTGCCAACGTCCGCCACACCGCGGACATCGCCCGCCAGGTGGACATCGGCACCAACCGCAAGGAGTGCGACACCACGGGGACGTCCACGAACTCCGGTTACAGCGAGGCGGAGTTCACGCTCGACGTGGCCCACCGGCTGCGCACGCTGCTGCAGCGGCAGGGCGCCACGGTGAAGCTGACACAGGACGGGGACCGGGCGTTCGGGCCGTGCGTCGACGAGCGCGCCCGCATCGGCAACGCGGCGCACGCCGACGCGGTGGTCTCGATCCACGCCGACGGCTCGGCGGCCGGCAACCGCGGCTTCCACGTGATCCTGCCGGCCACGGTCCACGCGGGCGCCGCGGACACCCGGGCCGTCGTCGGACCGTCCAAGGACCTCGGGAAGCTGATCAAGAACGACTTCGCCCGCTCCACGGGCACTTCGCCGTCCAACTACATCGGAGACGGAACCGGTCTCGTCACGCGTGAGGACCTCGGCGGTCTCAATCTGTCAACGGTTCCCAAGGTGTTCATCGAGTGCGGCAACATGCGCGATAGCAAGGACGCGGCGCTGCTGACCAGTGGCGCCTGGCGGCAGAAGGCGGCGCAAGGGATGTCTGAGGGAATCGTGGGCTTCCTGCGCGGGTAGTGATCAGCGCGCGGATCCCGGCGGACAGGGCGATCGTGCGGACGATAGTGTCGTCCCTACGATGAGGGGCCACCCCCGCGCTTCACACCGGGGCCTGACGGCGACATGGTGACAGCGACGCCTCTACCGCTACGGGTAATGCGTGTACCGATGACGAGACGACTGACGAAGGACCTGAAGTGAATATCCGCTCCCTCACTCGAGGCGACGGCGTGGTGATCGGAGCAGCGGTATTGCTGTTCGTCGCGTCGTTCTTCGATCTCTACTCGATCGACGGGATCCCTGACAGCTTCGATCTGCCGAACCTCTGGAACAGCGGGCCTGTTCTGTTCGGCGTCGTGCTCGCGGGGATCATCGGCGCCGCACTCGTGGTCGTCAGCCGGGGGCTGCCGCAGGCGCCCAAGGTGGCCGGCCTCGACCTGCGTCAGTTCGGCGTGGCCTTCACGGTGTTCGCCGCGTGGAGCGCGCTGGGCAACATCTTCGACCCGTCCGGCGGTTACGACAACGTCGGCGACAGCTCGAACGCCCCCGACGCCGGAGCGGGTCTGATCCTGGCCCTCATCGCCACGCTGCTGCTGGCCGGCGCCGCCGTCGCCACCCCTCTCGTCCCCGCCCTGCAGGCCGGTCTCGTCCCGGCGCCGAAGCCGCAGGCTCCGCAGCCCTACGGCGCGCAGCCGCCCGCCGGTTACGGCTACCCGGGCGCGCCGCAGCCGTCGGCGTTCGGCGGTCAGCCGCAGCCCGGTCAGCCCGGTCAGCCCGGCGGGCAGCCGTTCGGCGGTCAGCCGGGTCCGGCGCAGCCGGCCTCCGCGGACTTCTCGCCGTTCTGGTTCGCCGTGCCCGTGCCGCGTCCGCTGTACGCGGAGGACGGCGCGCCGACGCCGATCGCCGAACTGGCTCCGGGCACCTGGTACCTGGCCGTCGAGCAGGGCGCGCAGGGTCTGGTGGCGCAGACCCAGGACGGCCGGCGCGGCGTCCTGCGGGACAGCTCCGGCATCCAGCGCGGCTGAGCGTCCGCCCCCACGGCGTCGCACACCGGCACGCACGGCCCCTCGCCCTTCCGGGCGGGGGGCCGTTGTCGTACAGTCGCAGCCCCCTGTAACCGACGGACCGTCAGGAGGCTGTCATGCGGCTCGGTCTCGCACTCGGCTACTGGGGCCGCGGTCCCTCCCCGGACCAGGTGGAGCTGGCCCGGGAGGCGGAGCGGCTCGGATACGACTCGGTGTGGACGGCGGAGTCCTGGGGGTCGGACGCCTTCACCCCGCTCACCTGGATCGCCGCACGGACGTCGACCATCCGACTGGGCACCGCGGTCGCCCAGATGGCCGCCCGCTCCCCCACCACGACCGCCATGCACGCACTCACCCTGGACCATCTCTCCCAGGGACGGGTGATGCTCGGGCTCGGCCTGTCGGGACCGCAGGTCGTCGAGGGATGGTACGGCCGCCCCTTCCCCGAGTCGCCGCTGACCGCGACCCGGGAGTACGTGGACGTCGTGCGGCAGGTGCTGCGGCGGGAGGCGCCGGTCGAGACGGACGGCCGCTTCCACTCCCTCCCCTACCGGGGTCCCGGCGGGACCGGGCTGGGCAGGGCGCTCAAGTCCATCACCCATCCGCTGCGGCCGGATCTGCCCGTCCTGCTCGGGGCCGAGGGTCCGAGGAACGTCGCGCAGACGGTGCGGATCGCCGACGGATGGCTGCCGTTGTACTGGTCGCCGAGCCGGCCCGACGCGTACGGCCCGGCGGTCGAGGAGTTGCCGGAGGGGTTCCGGGTCGCTCCGATGGCCCGGGTCAAGGTGTGCGACGACGTCTCCGACGGCCTGCTGGCGGTCAAGGCGATGCTCGGCTTCTACATCGGAGGCATGGGCCACGCCACCCGCAACTTCCACGCCGACCTGATGGCGCGCATGGGCTACGAGGGGGAGGCCCGGCGCATCCAGGAGCTGTTCCTCGAGGGCCGTCGCGAAGAGGCCGTGCTCGCCGTGCCCGACGCGTTCGCCGACGAGATCTCCCTGGTCGGACCCCGCGAACGCATCGCCGAGCGGCTGGAGTCGTGGCGCAAGGGCCCGGTGACCGACCTGCTGGCGGTGACCCCGGACCGCACCTCGCTGCGGGTGCTGGCCGAGCTCAACTCCTGACGGGGCGTCGGACGGCCGAGCACAACTCCTGACGGGGCGTCGGACGGCCGAGCTCAACTCCTGACGGGGCGTCGGGCGACCGAGGTTTCATCGGGAATCGAACGGCAATCCGGATGGCATGTCTCGATATCGCAGTGGTTCCAACTCGGCAGGAACGGTCATAGCGGTCGTCGCGGACGTCATGGCCGTCATCCTCGGGCTCTGGATCCTCATGTACCTGCTGGACGCCAACCGGGGCAACGACCTCGTCCAGTTCGTCCACCACGCCGCCAACTGGCTGGCCGGCTGGTCCCGTGACCTCTTCACGTTCGACGAGGCATGGGCGCGGGTCGTGGCCGGATACGGTCTGGCAGCGGTGGTGTACCTGTTCGTCGGCCATGCCATCGCGAACCGCGTCCACCGCCACTGAGTTTCCCTCAGTCCCTCGGGCTCCTCAGGCCTACGGCCCGTGGGTTCTCACCAAGTAGCGTCAGTCCTCGGCGAGCCCCCACGGTCCGCCGAGGACCCGGGCTCTCAGGCGCAGCACTCCGCTTCGAGCCCGAAGGGCAGTTGCTCCCCGCTGAACACGTCGCAGGTGGCCTCATGACCGCCGAGGGCCGCGACGGCGAGCAGCAGCGACCCCGCCGTCCACGTGGTCAGCTCCCGGGGCCAGATCGCCTGGTCGTCGAACACGAACCCGGTCCAGTACAGCCCGGACTCCGCGTCCCGGAGGTGCTGGATCGCCTGCAAGATCTCCAGCGCCCGGTCGGACTCGCCCATCACCCACAGGGCCAGGGCGAGTTCGGCCGACTCGCCGCCCGTCACCCACGGGTTGGGCGCCACACAGCGGACGCCCAGTCCCGGGACGACGAACCGCTCCCAGTCCGACTCGATACGGGACTTGGCCTCCGCGCCGGTCAACGCGCCGCCCAGGACGGGGTAGTACCAGTCCATCGAGTAGCGGTCCTTGTCGAGGAACCGCTCCGGGTGCCGTCGTATGGCGTGCCGTAGCGCGCCCGCCGCCAACTCCCAGTCCGGCTGGGCCTCTTCGCGCTGTTCGGCGATGGCCAGCGCGCAGCGCAGCGCCTGGTGGATCGAGGAGGAGCCGGTGAGCAGCGCCTCGGCGGTCGGCGTGCCGTCGTCCTCACGCCGCCAGCCGATCTGACCACCCGGCTGCTGCAGCCGCAGCACGTACTCGATCGCCGCGTAGACGCTCGGCCACATGCGGTCGAGGAAGGTGTCGTCGCCGGTGGAGAGGTAGTGGTGCCAGACGCCGACGGCTATGTACGCGACGAAGTTGGTCTCGCGCGCCCGGTCGGTGACGTCGCCGAAGTCGCCGTCCCGGTACGCCGCGAACCAGGAGCCGTCCTCGTTCTGGTGCCGGGCCAGCCAGTCGTAGGCGCGCTCGGCGGCCTCATGCTCGCCGGCCGCGTCCAGCGCCATGGCGGCCTCGGTGTGGTCCCACGGGTCGAGGTGGTGTCCGCGGAACCACGGGATCGCGCCGTCCTCCCGCTGCACGGCGAGGATGCCGGCCACGGTCGCGGCGGCCTCCTCCGCGGTGAGGACCCCGGGCAGGACGAGGTGTTCTGTCCGGGGCGTCGTCACGTGGCGGCCGCCTCGGAGAGCGTGGGCAGGTGCGGCTTGGTCGCGTACGCCACGAAGCTCTTGCCGATGAGCGGATTCAGCGCCTGCTCGGCGACCCGGGTGGCCAGCGGCTTCTTCATGATGTCCCAGACCAGCAGCTTGTGGTACGCCCGCACCGGCAGCGCCTTGTCGTTGTCGACGCCGAACGCGCACTTCAGCCACCAGTAGGGCGAGTGCAGCGCGTGGGCGTGGTGGGTGCCGTACGGCTTGAGGCCGGCCTCGCGGATCTTGCCGAGCAGTTCGTCCGCCCGGTAGATGCGGATGTGGCCGCCCTCGACCTCGTGGTAGGCGTCGGAGAGGGTCCAGCAGACCTTCTCGGGGCCGTAGCGCGGGACGGTGATCGCGATGCGGCCGCCGGGCCTGAGCACGCGCACCATCTCCGCGAGGACGCCCTTGTCGTCCGGTATGTGCTCCATGACCTCGGAGATGATGACGACGTCGAAGGACTCGTCGGGGAAGGGCAGGGCGAGCGCGTCGCCCTCCATGGCGGTCGCGGTCGCGCCCTCAGGCGCCTCCCCGGCCTCCTTCATCGCCGCGAACCACTTGGCGACCTCGCGGATCTCCTCGGCGTTCTGGTCGAGCGCCACGACCTGCGCGCCGCGCCGGTAGCACTCGAAGGCGTGCCGGCCCGCCCCGCAGCCGAGATCCAGGACTCGGTCGCCCGGGGCGAGCGGGAACCGGGAGAAGTCGACGGTCAGCACGTGGCCCTGCTTTCGCGATCGGATGCTTCGGATACGTCGGCGGCGGCGACCACGCCGGTGGCCTGCGCGTCGACGGCCTCGGGGTCGGAGGGGGCGGCGGGAGCGGCGGAAGGACCGCCGGCGGCCGCCGCCTCGACGGCCGGGAGACCCGCCGGGGCCGCGGAAGCCCGGGCACGGCCGCCCTCGGCGCTCGCCGCGGAGGCCCGGGCGCGGTCGCGTTCGCCGTCGGCGATCGCCTCGCGGTAGCGGGCCACGGTCCCCTCGGCGGCCCGCGCCCAGGTGAACCGCTCCAGCACCCGCTGCCGTCCGGCCGCGCCGAGCCGTGCCCGCAGTCCGGGGTCGCCGAACAGCCGGCTCAGGCCCGCGGCGAGCGCGCCCGCGTCGCCGGGCGGCACGGCCAGGCAGGTCTCCCCGTCGCGTCCGGCGACCTCCGGGATCGCTCCGCCGGTCGTGGCGAGCAGCGGGGTGCCGGTGGCCATGGCCTCGGCGGCCGGCAGGGAGAAGCCCTCGTACAGCGACGGCACGCAGGCGACCTCCGCCGAGCGCACCAGGTCGACCAGTTCGGCGTCGGAGATGCCCTTGACGAACTCGACGGCCCCTTCGAGGCCGTACCGCTCGATCGACTGGGCGACCGGCCCCTCCTGCGGGCGCTTGCCGACGACGACGAGGTGGGCGTGCGGGTGCTCGGTGCGCACCTTCGCCAGCGCGTCGACGAGGTGGACCAGGCCCTTGAGCGGGACGTCCGCGCTGGACGTCGTCACGATCCGGCCGGGTATCCGCGCGACGGCGGGATTCGGCGAGAACAGGTCGGTGTCGGCGCCGATGTGGACGACGTGGATGCGGTCGTCCCGGACGCCGAGGTGGTCGACGATCTCCTGGCGCGAGGTGCCGGAGACGGTGAGCACGGAGGGCAGCCGCCGGGCGACGCGCTTCTGCATGGCGGTGAACCCGTACCAGCGGCGCACGGAGTACCGCCGCCCCCACCCCTCGGCCGCGTCCAGCTCCAACTGCCGGTCGACGGTGATGGGGTGGTGGATGGTCGTGACCAGGGGCGCGCCGACATCGCCCAACAGGCCGTAGCCCAGGGTCTGGTTGTCGTGCACGACGTCGAACTCGCCGCGGCGGGCGCGCAGATGGCGGCGGGCGCGCAGCGAGAAGGTCAGGGGCTCGGGGAAGCCGCCGGTCCACATCGTCGCCACTTCGAGGGCGTCGATCCAGTCGCGGTACTCGCCGCGCCCGGGAGTGCGGAAGGGATCCGGCTGGCGGTAGAGGTCGAGGCTGGGCAGCTCGGTGAGGGAGAGCCGGTCCTCGTGCCCCGGGTCCAGGACCGGGTAGGGCTGCGAACCGATGACCTCGACCCGGTGTCCGAGGCGGGCGAGTTCGCGGGAGAGATGCCGGACGTAGACGCCCTGGCCCCCGCAGAACGGGTTTCCCTTATAGGTGAGGAGCGCGATCTTGAGCGGTCGCCCGCCGTCAGCGGCAACGTCATGCCGAGACCCTGCCTGACTGGCCTCAGCGGTCACTCCGGGCCCCCTTCTGCCTGCATTGTCCCGCGAGACTACGTCGGGACGCTAATCTAGAACAAGTTTCAGACTTGATCGTTCGGGAGGCTCTGAATCTACCGGCAGGTACGAGCGCTGTGAGCAGTGGATCAGGTGATTCACGCCACCACCGATCACCTGCCGAGCCGTATGATCACCGCCCCTCACCGACTGTCACCACGACTGTCACGGAACGGACCGGAACGGGACCCATGTCTGCGGAAGCCACCCCTCAGCGCCCCGCGCACTCCGCCCTCACCGAGCGGCAGGAGGCGCGCCGCCGCCGCATCCTGCACGCGAGCGCGCAGTTGGCCAGCCGAGGTGGTTTCGACGCGGTGCAGATGCGGGAGGTCGCGGAGTCCTCGCAGGTCGCCCTCGGCACGCTGTACCGCTACTTCCCCTCCAAGGTGCATCTGCTGGTGGCCACCATGCAGGACCAGTTGGAGCACATGCACGGCACGTTGCGGAAGAAGCCGCCGACGGGCGAACGGGCCGCGGAGCGGGTCGCCGAGACCCTGATGCGCGCGTTCCGCGCCCTGCAGCGCGAGCCGCACCTGGCCGACGCGATGGTCCGCGCGCTGACCTTCGCCGACCGCAGCGTCTCGCCGGAGGTCGACCAGGTGTCCCGCCAGACGACGGCGATCATCCTGGACTCGATGGGCCTGACCGATCCCACCCCCGAGCAGCTCTCCGCGGTCCGCGTCATCGAGCACACCTGGCACTCGGCGCTCATCACCTGGCTGTCGGGCCGGGCGTCCATCGCGCAGGTGCGGATCGACATCGAGACGGTGTGCCGGCTGATCGACGTGACCGACCCGGGGGCCGCCCGGGCCGCCGGGACCGCCGGATCCGCCACCGGGACCGGGACCGGGCCCCCGAGACAGGCGCAGGCCTGACAGGCTCCGGCAGCCCTGGGAACCCCGGCAGCCCCAGCAGTCCTGGGAGTCCGAGGGAGCCGTCGCGGTCACCCTCGACCGCGACCGCGACCGGGCCCCGGCCTCTGCCTCCGCCTCCCGCTCACTCCTCCGGAGGGAACACGGGCTCGCCGTTCCCCGCCAGGGTGATCATGATCGCCTCCACCGGACAGCTCTCCGCCGCCGCCAGCACCCGCTCGTTGGCGTCCGTGTCCGGGTCGGACGGATGGGACTGACGTGCCGTGTCCAGCCGGAAGCCGTCGGGCGCGTGATGGACGCACTGGGCGGAACCGATGCACAGGGACCGGTCCACCTCGACATGCCACCGGTCCCCCGTCCCCGTGCCCGGACGCTGCGGCGCGGGAGGCGCTCCCACCTCGCTCACCCCTCCCAGCCCGCCGGCAGGTGGATCATCTTGTGTTCCAGATACTCGCCGAAGCCCTCGGGCCCGAACTCCCGCCCCAGCCCCGAGTTCTTGTAGCCGCCGAACGGACCGAGCATGTCGAGGCTGAAGGTGTTCACGGAGTACGTCCCGGTGCGGACCCGGCGCGCGACGTCGATGCCGTGCCCGACGTCGGCCGTCCAGACGCTGCCGCTGAGCCCGTAGTCCGAGTCGTTCGCGATCTTCAGCGCCTCGTCCTCGTCGCCGTAGGGCAGCAGGCAGATCACCGGGCCGAAGATCTCCTCCCGGGCGATCCGCATGGAGTTGTCCACGTCGCCGAAGAGGGTCGGCTCGACGTACCAGCCGCGTTCCAGCCCCGCCGGACGGCCGCCGCCGGTGAGGATCTTCGCGCCCTCCTCCTGCCCGATGCGGATGTAGTCGAGGTTGCGGCGCTGCTGCCGCTCGGCCACCAGCGGGCCGATCTGGGTCGCCGGGTCCAGCGGGTCGCCGACCACCAGCGCGTCGGCCGCCGCGGTGAAGGCGTCCGCGAACTCGTCGTAGCGCGAGCGCGGGAGCAGGATGCGGGTCTGGGCGACACAGGCCTGGCCGTTGTTCATCCAGGCGGCCGCCGCGATCCCGGGGACGGCGGTGGCGATGTCGGCGTCCGGCAGCACGACCGCCGCCGACTTCCCGCCCAGCTCCAGGGTGACCCGGGTGAGGTTGCGGGACGCCACCTCCATGACCCGCTTGCCGGCCGCGACCGAGCCCGTGAAGGCGACCTTGTCGACGCCCGGGTGCCCGACCAGGTACTCGCTCACCTCCCGGTCCGCCGGGAGGACCGACAGCACGCCCTCCGGCAGCCCGGCCTCCCGCGCGATGTCCGCGAGGACGTAGGCGTCCAGCGGCGACTCCGGGGACGGCTTGAGGAGCGCCGTGCAGCCGGTGAGCAGCGCGGGGGCGAGCTTGGCGGCGGCGACGAACTGCGGGACGTTCCAGGGGACGACCGCCGCGACCACGCCCACCGGCTCGCGCCGCACGAGGATCCTGCCGAGCGCGCCGTCGCGCCGCTCCTCGTAGGTGAAGCCCCGGGCGACGGTGATCGCCGCGTCCCACACCATCGCCGCGCCGAGGGCCTGCGCGAGGACGCTCCAGGAGTACGGGGAACCGTTCTCGGAGGAGATCACCCGGGCGAGTTCCTCGTGACGCGCGAGGATCCCGTCCTTGATCCGGCCGACCACCTCGATCCGCTCGTCGAGGGACAGCCGGGGCCAGGGCCCCTCGTCGAAAGCCTGCCGGGCGACGGCCACGGCCCGGTCCACGTCGGCCGGCGAGGCGTGCGGCACCCGCCCGATGACCTCCTCCGTGTGCGGCGAGATCACCTCGATGACGGCGTCGCCCAGCGGGTCGGTCAACTCGCCGCCGATGAACAGCTTTCCGTGTTCCACGAGCTCAGCCATGGCCACTGCCTTCATTTTCTGACGGTGTTTCAGAAACTGATACCAGTTCTCGTTAACGTAGTCCACGGAGACGACGAGAATGCCCCCTGACCAGCGGTTTCCCGACGATCAGGGGTGGGGACGAAACCCGTGGGCCGTCAGGGGGCCCGATCCTCTACAACTCGATCTACCGCTTCGACGGCGATGTGCTGGTGAACCCGCACGTGCTCGGAGCTCCCGCCGGGCAGAACCCGGTACTGCACTTCCGCTACATCCCCGGCGCCCGCACGTTCCGGCACTACATGCGGAGCTTCGACTACACGTGGGAGCGGGGGTGGCCCGCGTAGTCCAGCTGCGGGCCCGTCGTGCGAGTGCGAGGTTGGAGTCATGGAGGAGGGGGCGCCGCCGCCGACTGCGGGTCCGTAGGTGGCGTGCCTGGGAAGCTCCCATCCCGTCCACCGCCGACCCAGGCAGAGCCGAGCAGACGCGGCCCAGGGCGTCAACGTCGTTCGTACAGTGGCGCGCTCCACCTTGACGCCCTGAACCAAGCCCGCTTCGACGGTGTGTGGGTCGACGGCGGACAGGATGGGAGCTGAGGAGGGTGGTGGAGGTCGGGCGGCAGGCGACCTGTGATCGCTCGCCAGCTGACGCTAGGGTGCCGCTTGAGGGGGCGGCATGGCAGACAAGCGCAGTCGGTGGAATCACCCTCACGGGCACTTGGTGCTCGTGATACCGCTCTTCATCTTCCTGATCACGGAAGACGAAGCGGTCATGCGATGCGTGGAGGCCGGGGCGCTCGTACTCAACACTTTCCGTTACGGGCGTGACTGGGCAGCATGGACCCGCGTGAAGGCCGCCGCTCCTGAGCCGTAGATCACAGCAGAGGGCGCGTGGTGGAGCCGTGCCCCTGGCGTGCCCTTTCGTTCATACCGGATGGTCAGGCGGCGGTAGCCGAAGAGCCAAGCGATCGACCGCTCGATCTTCCAGCGGTGCCGACCAAGGCGTTCGCCGGACTCGATGCCTGGCCGCGCGATGCGCGCTACGAGCCCACGCTCGAGCAGCCAGCTGAGGTGTTCGGTAGAGAAGTACGCCTTGTCCGCACGGAGTTTGATGGGTTGGCGCCGCCGTGGTCCCCGGCGGGACCGTACGGCGGGGATGCCGAGGATGAGCGGCTTCAGGGCGAGACTGTCGCGCATGTTCGCACCTGACACGGCGACGGCAAGCGGGATGCCCTGGGCATCGGACAGCACGTGCAGCTTGCTGCCCTTCTTGCCGCGATCGACCGGGTTCGGCCCCGTCAGCGATCCCCCTTTTGGCGCGAACGGAGGCCGCGTCGACTATCGCCGAGGTCCAGTCCACCTCGCCCCGGACCCCGAGTTCGTCCAGCACCGCCCGATGCAGCCGACGCCCCACGCCGACCTCGGTCCATACGGTGAAGCGGCGATGTGCGGTGGCGGAGGACGTGCCGAACGTCGGCGGCAGATGCCGCCAGGCACAGCCGCTGGTCAGCACGTACACCACTGCGGTGAACACGGCCCGCTCGTCACGCGGAGCGGTCCCGCCACCTTGCGGTCGAGCGCGAACGACGGCAGTAACGGGGCGACCAGCTCCCAGAGTTCATCAGGAACCAGACGCTTCGACAGATCAGCACTCACGGCCGGCACCATGCCGCTCGAACATCAAATCACGTGGGACAGCCTTCTATGCCTTGACTGATGCGGCCGATCTGGCGGCCTGCTCGATCTTCGCGCAGTAGGCGGTGCGGGCGTCCTCATCGATCTGCATCTCGTGTTCGGGGCGCATCCCGGTTCGGCCGTCCACGCCTTCGCGCAGGATGTCGGCGTGCCCGGCATGCCGGTTGGTCTCGCCGAGGACGTGGACCAGGATGGCGAACAGGTTCGTGTTGAGATAAGGCTCCGGCCACCACGGCACGTGGCCCGGGGCATCGAGGGCAAGCTCGTCGATCGTCGCGTCTGAGTGTTCCCACGTGCGCCGGTAGAACCCGATGATCTGATCGCGCGCCTCGTCCTCAGCCGCCCACAGATCGCTGCCGTCGTGGTCCTGCCACCGGGACAGCGGTTCCGGGGACGGCCGGTCGAAGACCTCGCCGAAGTACCTGGCCTCGACACTGGCCAAGTGTTTGACCAGGCCGAGAAGGTTGGTCCCGGTCACTGTCAAAGGTCGGCGGGCGTCGTATTCGGACAGGCCGTCGAGTTTCCAGAGCAGCGCCTTGCGGTCCCGCCGCAGTCTCCCGTGCAGGTTGTCCTTCGCGAATTCATCGGTCATGCGGCATGAGCCTGCCATGGGCTACTCGTGGCTTCAAGATCCCGTACGTAGACCGCAACGACCGGCAGAGCCGAAGCCTGGCCATTGGCACCGCCCCGAGCTACTCAAGAAGCTCGCGGAACTTGCCACGTGAGACAACCTCTAAACCGAAGCGTCTCGCTCTTTCTCTATCTAGCTATGAGTACACGGCGTTTGGCACCTCTTTGCTTAATTGGCGTGCCATAGAAGGAAAAGTGGATGACACTCACGGACTTACGGCAAAGGATGCAGCCGTAATTCTGATCCCTGTAGCATTCGTGGCTTCATTGATCGCGATGGTCGAGGCACCCCCTGGGCCGTCCGAGGCCGACCGACGCTGACAGGTGACGCCCACGGGCGACCACCCCAACCCCGCTCTGGCCTGGGGTCCCGCGGATGATCTGGCCACACTGGACGTGTTATGCCTGCGCCCGGAGAACTAGCGTCGTGAGCCGTTGATTCTTGTATCCAACTGCCCGTGGCTCCAGGTCAATCTCTGGTCGGCAACGGCTCGTGACGGTGCCAGATCAGGTACCGGTCCTCGCGGCGCAACTCTGCGGAACCCCACTCGATCCGCATGACGCCCTTGTCCATGGAGCAGGCATAGGCGACCAGTACGAGCTGCACGTCTTCGGGAAGCAGCTCCAGGTCTGGGTGCACCTCGGAATCATCGAGTTCTCCCCAGTCCAGGTCGAGTGCCTGCTGCCTGGGAGGCGGGCCATGCCGGCGGATGAGGTCTGCTCGGAAGCCTGTGGCCCGACGGAGACGTGCAGCCGTCACGGACACGTCTTTCTTCGCGTAGCGGAGGGGGTAGATCAGGTGGCCGCGGACGAGCATCATCGTTCGCCCTTGCAGGCGCACCGCTTCCCCAAGCCCTGAGATGCCAGCGGCCAGTTCCTCGTATTGCACCGCGTAGAGGCCATGTCCGTAGGCTTCGAGCGTCTGAGTGTGGACGCCCTCGTGCCCGGTCCGAGCACGATCATGAGCCCGTAGAAGGCAGGCCGGGATTACGTCCGCCAGTTCACCGGCTATGTCCCCGAAGGTTTCACGCGCCCATTGACTGGCTGAACCCACGACGTACCGCCCTTCCCTGGTGGTCCTGCAGAACAGCACCGAGCAGCATCCACTTAAACCGTGGTGCGTCCAGGCGGGTCATACAAGGTGGCACCAGCGCACAAGGGGAGCGCACGCCACTCGAGCAGGCTCACTGCACGTATCGCTCGCGCGGAGAAGTCGGCGTCTCCATCAGGAGCACCGCTGCGAGAGCTGGGCCGTCTCTGGGCCGTCCGGCAGTGACCAACGTCGACAAGCGACGACAGGCAGCGCCCACATCAGCGCAGGTCAGCCCAACTCCCCACGGCTTCAGTCGACTTGGGCACCCATTGAAACCAGTTCTCGTTATAGTGGGCAATGGCCGTGTGACGGAGGGCAGATGACGAGCACCCGGAACGGACCCACCACGTACGACCACCGCGGCGGCGTCCGCTCACTGCGGGTGCCCATCCCGGACAACCCGCTCGGCCACACGCTCGTCTACGTCGTCGACACCGACCGCGGGCCGGTGCTCGTCGACACCGGCTGGGACGATCCGGCGTCCTGGGACGCCCTGGCCGCCGGGCTGGGCGCGTGCGGCGTCTCCGTCCCCGAACTGCACGGCGTGGTGATCACCCACCACCATCCCGACCACCACGGCCTGTCCGGCCGGGTACGGGAGGCCTCCGGGGCGTGGGTGGCGATGCACGCGGCGGACGCCGCGATCGTCCGGCGGACCCGCGAGACGCGCCCCGAGCGCTGGTACACGTACATGGCGGCCAAGCTCGCGGCCGCCGGTGCGCCGGAGGAGCACATCGCCCCGCTGCGCAGACCGCCCGCCCACCGCCGGCCCTTCCCGGGCCTGACGCCCGCCCTCCCCGACCGCGAGATCGTCCCCGGCGAACTCCTCGACCTGCCCGGCCGCCGGCTGCGCGCGATCTGGACGCCGGGGCACACTCCCGGCCACGTCTGCCTGCATCTGGAGGAGGACCACCCGGCCGGGCTCCCGGGCCGCGGCCGCCTGTTCTCCGGCGACCATGTGCTGCCCGGCATCACCCCGCACATCGGGCTGTACGAGGACCCCGACGACGCGACGGTGACCGACCCGCTGGGCGACTACCTCGACTCCCTCGAACGCGTCGGCCGCCTCGCCCCCGCCGAGATCCTCCCGGCCCATCAGCACGCCTTCACCGACGCCCCGTCCCGGGTAAGGGAGTTGCTCGCCCACCACGAGGACCGCCTCACCGGGCTCCTCTCCCTCCTCGCCTCCCCCCTCACCCCCTGGCAGCTCGCCGAACGCATGGAGTGGAACCGGCCGTGGGAGGAGATCCCCTACGGGTCGAGGAACATCGCGGTCTCCGAGGCCGAGGCGCATCTGCGGCGACTGGTGAAGCTGGGCCGCGCGGAGGCCGTGACGGGCAGCGACCCGGTGACGTACGCGGCCGCGTGATCCCGGCGGGCCTCGCCCCGGTATCCCGATCGATCCCATCAATCCCATCAATCCCATCGATCCCGTCGATCCGTTCGGCCCCGATCCCAGCGGTCCGGTCGGTCCCGTCGGCCTCATCGACCCTATCGATCCCAGCGGCCCCAGCGGTCCCATCAATCCGATCGCGCTCCGGCGGGCGGGCGCACCTGTTAGACAGCCGCATGGACTCGTCGAACTCGTTGAACTCGTCGAACCCGTCGGACCGCACGCCGGCCGCCATGGACCCCGTCGATCGCCTGCTCGCCGAGCGCGCCTGCGAACGGCTCGTGGTCGACTTCGTCCACCGTCTCGACCTGGGCGAACCGCCCACCGTCGCCGAGTTGTTCACCGAGGACGGCAGCTGGGCGTGGCCGGCCGGCGACCGGCTCGTCGAGGGACGGGCGGCGCTGCGCGAGTACTTCGGCGCGCGTCCCGCGGACCGGCTGTCCCGGCGCCTGATGCACTGCATCCTGGTCACGGTGACCGCGCCGGACGCCGCCTCGGCCGCGTCGTACTTCTCGACGCACCGGGTCGACGGGTACGAGGGCGGCATCGTCCCCGCGGGTCCTCCGGTCCAGGTCGGCCACTACGAGGACACGTTCCGCCGGGTCGGCGGCGCGTGGCTGTTGGAGCGGCGGGTGCTGTTCCTGGCCTTCGGCGGGCCGACGCCTCGCGCGGTGGACCGGCCGACGACCTGACCGGCCCCCCGGATGCGGCCGGCAGCTGAGGCCCGCACGGTGCGGGGCGGCCTGAGCACCGGCGGCAACCGCCCTCGTCCACAGCCGCCCGCGGAGGCCTGCTTACCTGCCGGTAGAGTGGCCGCGTCGTCATCACGCCCGTACTGGGGGAAGCCGGTGCAATTCCGGCGCTGACCCGCAACCGTTGACAGCCGGACCGCCTGGCTCGGGACCGTGACCGGCTCACGTGCGTCGGCAGGTCGGCCGTCGCACGGCACCGTCGAGGCATACGGAGCCGAGCCGCCGGGGTCGCCCCGCGCTGCCCGGCTCCCCCACAGGGAGAGGCATCCGCCGATCATGAACGTCCGCCGTAGCGCCGCGGCCCTGGCCGCCGCCACCGTCGTGCTGGGCGCCGCCGTCCCCGCCGTGGCCGCCACCGCGTCCCCCACCCCGTCGACGGCGAGGCCCGCCGGGCTGTACGGGACCGGCGACCCGACCTACGACGGCGTCTGGCGCCAGTCGCTGGCCCTGCTCGCGCAGCACACCCTGGGCGTCGCCCCGGCCGACGAGGCGGTGACCTGGCTGGCCGGGCAGCAGTGCGCGAACGGCTCCTTCGCCGCCTTCCGCGCCGACACCGCCAAGCCGTGCGACGCCAACCTGACGGTGGACACCAACAGCACGGCGGCGGCCGTCCAGGCGCTGGCCGCGCTCGGCGGGCACCGGGCCGAGACGCAGAAGGCGGTCGACTGGCTGAAGTCGGTGCAGAACGCCGACGGCGGCTGGGGCTACTTCCCCGGCGGGGCCGGCGACGCGAACTCGACGTCCGTCGTGGCCGGGGCGCTCGTGGCGGCCGGACAGCGGCCGGCGGAAGTGCGGAAGGCCGGGAAGTCGCCCTACGACGCCCTTCGCCGGCTCTCCATACCCTGCGGCCGGCCGGGCGGCGGCGCGTTCGCGTACCAGCCGGACAAGAAGGGCGGCCTCGCGGCCAACGCGGACGCGACGGCGGCGGGCGTCCTCGGCGCCCTCGGCAAGGGGTTCGTGACGACGGCCGGGAAGGCGCCGCAGGGCGACCGTGCCTGCGCCGGCTCCTCCGCCTCGCTCACCCCGGAGCAGCTGGCCCGCAACGGCGCGGCCCACCTCGCCGGAGCGGTCGCCGAGGACGGATACCTGAAGTCGGTCCTGCCCGGCGCGTCGGACCAGCCGGACTACGGCAACACCGCCGACGCGGTGGTCGCCCTCGCCGCCCTCGGGTGGACCGAGCAGGCGAAGAAGCCGCTGGCCTGGCTGGAGCGGAACGCCGCGGGCTGGGCGAAGCAGAGCGGTCCCGCCGCCTACGCCCAACTGGTCTTCGCGGCGCACGCCATGGGCGCCGATCCGCACGCCTTCGGCGGCACGGACCTGGTCGCCCAGCTGAACGCGACGGGTCCGGCCCCGCGGGCCGCCGCCCGGGCCGGCGACGCGACCGCCTCGGCGGACCCGGGGAAGGCAGGCGACTCGAAGAAGGCCGACTCCGACGACTCGGGCCCGAGTTACAGCCTCTGGCTGGTCATCGGCGTCTTCCTCGTGGTCGGCGTCGGCATCGGCTTCCTGATCAGCGGCCGCGGCAGGAAGCGCCGGCCGTGACGCACCGGCCCGCCGTACGCACCCCTGCCCGCGTCCCCGCTGACGCCCCCGCCCGTACCCGCGCCCGGGCCCTGGCCGTCGTCCTCACCGCCCTGTCCGCCCTGGCGCTGGCGCTGACCGGCGCGGCGGGCCCGGCCCAGGCCGCCGGGTATCGCTACTGGTCGTTCTGGGACCGCGCCGGCGACCACTGGACCTACGCGTCCCAGGGCCCGTCCACGGCCCGCCCCGCCGACGGGGACGTCGAGGGCTTCCGGTTCGCGGTGAGCGAGGACTCGCAGGACGCGACGCAGCCGCGCGGCGCCGCCTCCTTCGCGGCGATCTGCGCGAAGACGCCCCCGCGGGACGGCACGAAGCGGGTGGCCCTGGTCATCGACTTCGGCACGGCGGCGGACGCCCCGGACGGCCGGACCCCGCCGTCGCCCTCGCCCCGCACGGCGTGCGCCCGGATCGCCCCCGAGGCGACGACGGCCGAGGCGCTCGCTGCGGTCGCCGAGCCGCTGCGCTACGACACCAACGCCCTGCTGTGCGCGATCGCCGGATATCCGGAGAAGGGCTGCGGCGAGCAGGTGTCGACGGACGGCACGCGCACCCCGCGGCCGACGACGGCGCAGGAGACCGGAAACGGGAACAGCGACGCGAACAGCAGCGGGGACGGGAAGGGCGGGGGGCCGTCGGTGGGCCTGTACGCGGGCGGGGCGGCGGTGGCGGTGCTGGGCGCGGCCGCGGTGTGGCAGGCGCGGCGGCGCCGGAATGGCTGACCGCCGCTCCCGGCCGCACCTGCACCCCGGCGCCTGGTGGTTGTGGGCCCTCGGCCTCGGCACGGCCGCCACCCGCACCACCAACCCGCTCCTGCTGGGCCTGCTGCTCACCGCCTCCGCGTACGTGGTCACCGTGTGCCGCCCCGACACCCCCTGGGCCCGTTCCTACTCCGCGTTCCTCAAGCTGGCCCTCGCCGTCCTCGTCGTCCGGCTCGTCTTCGTGGTCGCGCTGGGCTCGCCGATCCCCGGGACGCATGTGCTGATCACGCTGCCCGAGGTCCCGCTGCCGCACTGGGCGCAGGGCATCCGGCTGGGCGGCGCGGTCACGGCCGAGGGCCTGCTCTTCGCGTCGTACGACGGTCTGCGACTGGCCACCCTCCTCGTGTGCGTCGGCGCCGCGAACGCGCTGGCCGCCCCCTCCCGTCTGTTGAAGACGCTCCCGGGCGCCCTGTACGAGACGGGGGTGGCGGTGGTCGTGGCGCTCACCTTCGCCCCGAACCTCATCGCGGACGTCCACCGTCTGCGCGCCGCCCGCCGGCTGCGGGGCCGGCCGGACCGGGGTCTGCGCGGCCTTCTCCAGGTGGGCCTGCCGGTGCTGGAGGGCGCCCTGGAGCGCTCCGTCGCCCTGGCCGCCGCGATGGACGCGCGGGGCTACGGCCGTACCGCCGACGTCCCCGCCGCCGTACGCCGCACGACCGCCGCCCTCACGCTGGGCGGCCTGCTCGGCGTCTGCGCGGGAACCTACGGCCTGCTCACCGCAGCCGGCGGCGTCTACGGCCTGCCGGTGCTGCTCGCCGGGGTGGTCGCGGCGCTCGCCGGGCTGCGGCTGGGCGGTCGCCGCTCTGCGCGCACCCGTTACCGTCCGGACCGCTGGACCCCGCGGGCCTGGCTGACCGCAGCCTCCGGCGTCGCGGTCGCGGCACTGCTCATCATGGCCGCGTCGGCCGACCCGGCGGCCCTGAACCCCGGGGTGGTCCCGTTGACCGCCCCGGCCCTCCCCCTGTGGCCGGCGGCGGCGGTCCTCCTCGCCCTGCTGCCCGCGTTCGTGCACAAGGAGCCGTCGTGATCCGCTTCGAGAACGTCTCCGTGACGTACGACGGCACCGCCGAACCGACGCTCAGAGACGTCGACTTCACCGTCCCCGAGGGCGAACTGGTGCTGCTGGCGGGTCCGTCGGGGGTGGGCAAGTCCACCCTGCTCGGCGCGGTGAGCGGGCTCGTCCCGCACTTCACCGGCGGCCTCCTGCGCGGCCGCGTCACGGTCGCCGGCCGCGACACCCGCACCCACAAGCCGCGGGAGCTCGCCGACGTCGTGGGGACGGTGGGCCAGGACCCACTGTCGCACTTCGTGACGGACACGGTCGAGGAGGAACTCGCCTACGGCATGGAGTCGTTGGGCCTGCCGCCGGCGGTGATGCGCCGCCGTGTCGAGGAGACCCTCGACCTGCTCGGCCTGGCCGGGCTGCGCGACCGTCCCCTCGCCACCCTGTCGGGCGGCCAGCAGCAGCGGGTCGCGATCGGTTCGGTCCTCACTCCGCACCCGCGGGTGCTCGTCCTGGACGAGCCGACGTCGGCGCTCGACCCGGCGGCCGCGGAGGAGGTCCTCGCCGTCCTCCTGCGGCTGGTGCACGACCTCGGGACGACGGTGCTGCTGGCCGAGCACCGCCTGGAACGCGTCCTGCAGTACGCCGACCAGGTCGCGCTGCTGCCCTCCCCCGGGGCGGCCCCGCTGCTCGGGGCCCCGGCGGACGTCATGGCCGTCTCCCCGGTGTTCCCGCCGGTGGTGGACCTGGGCCGGCTCGCAGGCTGGTCCCCGCTGCCGCTGACGGTGCGCGACGCCCGGCGAAGGGCGGCCGACCTGCGGGAACGCCTCGCCGGACGGGAAGCCCGGGGGGTTATCGAAGACCAGCGCGTAACTGAAGCACGGGAAGCCAGGGCCGCAGCTGAGGCGGAGGAAGCGCTCGGGGACCCGCGCGGCGGCTCGCCGGACCACGATCGCCCCGCGCCGGCGCCGGCGTCGGCGGCGTCGTCGGCCCCGGTTCCGGTCCCGGTTGGGGTCCCGGCACCGGGGCCCGCACCCGCCCCGGCCACCCCGGCAGGGCACGCCGGAACACCCGCCCCAGCCACCCCGGCCACCCCAGCAGGGGACGCCGGAACACCCACCCCAGCCACCCCGGCAGGGGACGCCGGAACACCCACCCCAACCGCCCCGGCCACCCCGGCAAGGGACGCCGGAACACCCACCCCGGCCACCCCAGCAGGGGACGCCGGAACACCCGCCCCAACCGCCCCAACCGCCCCAGCCACCCCGGCAGGGGTCGCCGGGACACCCGCTCCGGCGGCCGTCCCCCCAACCCGCCGTCTCTTCCGCCGCCCTCGCTCCGCCCGGGCCGTCGTCTCCGCCGCGGCCTCCCCCACCGTCCTCTCCCCCACCGCCCCCTCCCTCTCCGCGCCGCCCGTCGAGGCCCGGTCGCTCGCCGTCCGGCGCGGGGGCGTCCAGGCCTTGCGTGACGTCGACCTCATCGTCGCGCCCGGTGAGACCGTCGCCCTGATGGGACGCAACGGCGCCGGGAAGTCGACGCTGCTCAACACGTTCGTCGGCCTGGTCGCGCCGTCCGCCGGCGCCGTGCGGGTGGGCGGCGCGGTCCCGCACCGCACCTCGCCGCGCGATCTGGTCCGCCGCGTCGGCCTGGTCCCGCAGGAGCCGCGCGACCTGCTCTACGCCGACACGGTCGCCGCCGAGTGCGCGGCCGCCGACCGGGACGCGCAGGCCGCGCCAGGCGCCTGCCGCGCTCTGGTGTCCGACCTGCTCCCCGGCATCGCGGACGACACCCACCCCCGCGACCTGTCCGAGGGGCAGCGGCTCTCGCTCGCGCTGGCCGTCGTCCTCACCGCCCGGCCGCCGCTGCTCCTGCTCGACGAGCCCACCCGCGGCCTGGACTACGCGGCGAAGGGCCGCCTGGTCGCCGTCCTGCGCGGGCTGGCCGCGGCCGGGCACGCGATCGTGCTGGCCACGCACGACGTGGAACTCGCCGCGGAACTGGCTCATCGGGTGGTGCTGCTGGCGGAGGGCGAGGTGATCGCCGACGGTCCCACGGCGGAGGTGGTGGTCTCGTCCCCGTCCTTCGCCCCGCAGGTGACGAAGATCCTCGCGCCGCAGAAGTGGCTCACCGTCGCGCAGGTGAGGAGGGCGCTGCGATGACGACGCCGCGACCGCGCCGCCGCTTGGCACGACTCGGCCCCCGCCTCCTGTCCCCGGGCCCGCGCCCCCTGCGGCCCGGCCCACGCCCCCTGCGGCCCGGCCCGCGTCCCGTGCGACTCGGCCCCCGCTCGCTGGTCGCGTTGACGCTGGTCAGCGCGGTGGGAGTGATCGCGTTCGGTTGGCCCTTCCTGGCCCCGCCCTCCTCCGCCCTGAACGCCCACGCGCAGGATGCGCCCTGGCTCTTCGCGGGCCTGCTGGTGCTGCTGGTCGCGGTCGTGGCGGCGACGATCTCGGAGTCCGGTCTCGGCGCGAAGGCGGTGGCGATGCTCGGCGTGCTGGCGGCGACGGGCGCGGCGCTGCGTCCGATCGGCGCGGGGACGGCGGGCATCGAGCCCATGTTCTTCCTGATGGTGCTGAGCGGCCGGGTCCTGGGTCCGGGCTTCGGGTTCGTCCTCGGCTCGATCACGATGTTCGCGTCCGCCCTGCTCACGGGCGGGGTCGGCCCGTGGATGCCGTTCCAGATGCTGGCGATGGGCTGGTTCACGATGGGGGCGGGCCTGCTGCCGGGCCCGGAGCGGCTGCGCGGCGGCGCCGAGCGGGCTCTGCTGGCGGGGTACGGCTTCCTGGCCGCCTTCGCCTACGGCACGGCGATGAACATGGCCGGCTGGCCCTTCATGGGCGCGCTGGCCTCGGGGGTGGCCTTCGACCCGGACGGGACGGTCCCGGCGAACCTGGCCCGGTTCGTCGCGTACTGCGCGGCGACGTCGCTGGGCTGGGATCTGGGGCGGGCGCTGGTGACGGTGCTGCTGACGCTCACCCTCGGCCCGGCGGTGCTCAAGGCGCTACGCAGAGCCACGCGGCGGGCGGCCTTCGAGACGGCCGTCACTTTCGAGGCCGCCGAGAGCCCTCCGAAGGACCGTTGATCGGTGAACCACCCCACATGACTCAGATCACCTACTAACCCAACTAGTTGGACAAATAGGACGCCATGCCCATGCCATAACGGCCTCTGACCTGCACATTGAGAGTCAGGTCACACCCTCCACCTTCCCCCCGGGTACGGCCACAACTAGCAAAAGGGGTCTTTACGGACAGGCCCGGAGCCTGTTTCTCTGGATGACGTCGCACGGCGCCGACGAGCCTCACGGCCTCGGCCCCACGGCATGCAAGCCACCACCGCACCTCACGCGGAGCGGCCACGCACCGCGTGACTCCGGCATGCAGGCGACCACAACGTCCCCGAAGAAAAGGTTCTCCGTGTCCGTCTCCGTCATCCGTCGCATCGCCTCCCCGAAGAAGGCCCTCACCGGCATCGCCGTGGCCGCCGCCACCGCGGGCATGGCTCTGTCCGCGGCCCCCGCCCACGCGGCGACGACGTCCACGCCTTCGGCCGCCCAGGCCCAGGCGATCGCGCACAAGATGATCCCGAACGCGGCCCAGTACAACGCCTTCGCCAACATCGTGAAGCACGAGAGCGGCTGGGACGTCGACGCCACCAACGCCTCCTCCGGCGCCTACGGCCTCGTCCAGGCCCTCCCCGGCTCCAAGATGGCCGCGGCCGGCTCCGACTGGAAGACCAACGCCAAGACCCAGATCAAGTGGGGTCTCGACTACATGAACTCCCGTTACGGCAGCCCCGTCGGCGCCTGGAACTTCTGGCAGGCCAACGGCTGGTACTGAGCCGGCCCCGAGCTCAGCGAGCTCCCCGGAACGCGCGTTCAGCGCGCCGTAGGCGGCGGCCCCCGATCCCCGGGGCCGCCGCTTTCGGCGTTTCCTCACCTTGCCGTGCTGCACTGAGCGGATGACCGGCACCGAGCAACCGACCGAGCCGCCGCGGGATCCGGAAGCCCGCGGCCTGCGCCTGGTCCCCGCCCTCCTCGCCCTGACCGCCATGAGCGGTCTGATCGACGCGGTGACCTATCTCGGCCTGGGGCACGTCTTCACCGCCAACATGACCGGCAACGTCGTCGTCCTCGCGTTCGCCGCCGCCGGAGCGCCGGGCTTCTCGGTCCCCCACACGGCGACCTCGCTCGTCTGCTTCCTGATGGGCGCCACGACCGGCGGCCGGGTGACGCGGCACGCGAGAGCGGGCTCGCGCCGCGGCCTGGCCCGGCTGACCCTGGGCGTCGAGGCCCTCCTGCTGGCCGCCGCGGCGGCCGTGGCGTCCGCCACCCCGGACCACGCCCCGGCCGCCGTCTACACGATCATCGCTCTGACCGCCTTCGCGATGGGGCTGCGCAACGCGACGGTCCGCAAGCTGGCGGTCCACGGCCTCACCACGACCACCGTCGTGACAATGACCCTGGCCGGCCTGGCCGCCGAGTCCTGGGCGGGCGACGGCACGCGCCGGCGGTCCCCGCGCCGCACGGCGGCCGTGGCCTCCATGTTCGCGGGCGCGGTCCTGGGCGCGGTGCTGGTCCTCCACCACCATCTGGCGGTTCCCCTGCTGCTGGCGGCGGCGACGCCGGCGGTCCTGGCGTTCACCGCGTCCGGCAGGGACTGACGCGGTCCCCTGCGTTCACGCCGGTCACCCCGTGCCGACCCGCAGCTCCTTCACCCCGTTGATCCAGGCGGACCGCAGCCGGCGCGGGTCCTCGAGAAGCCTCAGGCCGGGCATGGCGTCGGCGATGGCGTTGAAGATGAGGTTGATCTCCAGCACCGCGAGGGACTTCCCCAGACAGAAGTGGGGTCCGCCGCCGCCGAACCCGAGGTGCGGATTGGGGTCCCGGGTGACGTCGAAGGAGTCGGGGTCGTCGAACACCTCGGGATCGCGGTTGGCGGAGGCGTAGAACATCCCGACCCGGTCCCCCTTCCTGATCAGCTTGCCGCCGAGCTCGGTGTCCTGGGTGGCGGTCCGCTGGAAGGCGACCACCGGCGTGGCCCACCGCACGATCTCCTCGGCGGCGGTGCCGGGCCGCTCGCGCTTGTACAGCTCCCACTGCTCGGGATGGGTGAGGAAGGCGTGCATGCCGTGGGTGGTGGCGTTGCGGGTCGTCTCGTTCCCGGCGACGGCGAGCATCAGCACGAAGAAGCCGAACTCGTCGGAGTTGAGATTGCCCTCGTTCTCGGCGGCCACGAGCGTGGAGACGATGTCCTGAGCGGGGCACTGCTTGCGCTCGGCGGCCATGCCCATGGCGTACGCGAGGATCTCGGCGGCGGACTGCCGGCCGACCTCGGGGGCGACTGCGTACTCGGGGTCGTCGTACGCGATCATCTTGTTGGACCAGTCGAAGATCTTGGCGCGATCGTCCTGCGGGACGCCGATCAGCTCCGCGATGGCCTGCAGAGGCAGCTCCGAGGCGACCGACGTCACGAAGTCGAAGGAACCGCCGCCTTCCTCGCGGGCCCGTGCGACGATGGCGGTGGCCCGCGCCCGCAACCGCTCCTCCAGCCCGCGGATCGCCCTCGGCGTGAACCCCCGCTGCACGATCTGCCGCACGCGGGTGTGCTCGGGCGGATCCATGTTCAGCAGGATGAACCGCTGGGCGTCGATCGAGGCGCGCTCGATGTGCTCGTTGAACCGGATGATCGCGGTGTTGAGGTACGACGAGAAGATCTCGGGGTGCGTGGACACGTACCGGACGTCCGCGTGCCGGGTCACGGCCCAGTAGCCGTCGTCCTGGAAGCCGGCGGCATTGCCCGTCTGCGGGATCCAGCGGACGGGTTCGGCCTGCCGCAGCGCGGCGAACTCCGGCAGGGGCACGTGGTGTTGCAGCAGGTCGGGGTCGGTGAAGTCGAACCCGTCGGGAAGCGCTGAACAGGGCATCGGCGGCTCCAGACATCTGACGGGCCATCAGAAATAGATTGCGGTGAAGGTAGTTCAGGAGCCTTGAGCCTGCAAGACCCTTGCGGTGACCCACATCACGTCAGCAGACTGCAGGGAGCAGAACTAGAACACGTACTAGTTCCGAAGGGATCCGCACCCATGGCCGCCGAACCCGTGATCGTGGAAGCAGTCCGCACCCCCATCGGCAAGCGCGGCGGCGCGCTCGCCAACCTGCACCCCGCCTACCTCCTGGGCGAGACCTACCGCGAGCTCCTCGGCCGCACCGGCATCCCGGCCGACGCGGTCGAACAGATCGTCGGCGGCACGGTGACCCACGCCGGCGAGCAGTCCATGAACCCCGCGAGGACGGCCTGGCTGACCGTGGGCCTCCCCTACGAGACGGCGGCGACGACCGTCGACTGCCAGTGCGGCTCCTCCCAGCAGGCCTCGCACATGACGGCGAACATGATCGCGGCGGGCGTCATCGACGTCGGCATCAGCTGCGGCGTCGAGGCGATGAGCCGCGTCCCCCTCGGCTCGGGCTCGAAGCACGGCCCGGGCAAACCGTTCCCGGACGAGTGGAACGTGGACCTCCCCAACCAGTTCGAGGCGGCGGAACGCATCGCCCGCCGCCGCGGCCTGACGCGTGAGGACGTGGACGCCCTCGGCCTCCTCTCCCAGAACCGGGCGGCGACGGCCTGGTCCGAGGAGCGCTTCAAGCGCGAGACGTTCGCGGTCCAGGTCCCCACCACGGAGGACGAGCAGGCGGCGGGCCAGGGCATGTGGCGCCTGGTCGACCGCGACGAGGGCCTGCGCGACACCTCTCCCGAAGCCCTGGCGGGCCTGAAGCCGGTGATGCCGACGGCGATCCACACGGCCGGCAACTCGTCGCAGATCTCGGACGGCGCGGCGGCGATCATGTGGGCGTCGAAGCGGATGGCGAAGGCCCTGAAGCTGAAGCCGAGGGCACGGATCGTGGCCCAGGCCCTGGTGGGCGCGAACCCCCGCTTCCACCTGGACGGCCCGATCGACGCGACACACGCCGTCCTCGGCAAGGCGGGCATGACCCTGAAGGACATCGACCTCGTCGAGATCAACGAGGCATTCGCGTCGGTGGTGCTGAGCTGGACGAAGGTCTTCGAGACGGACCTGTCCAAGGTCAACGTCAACGGCGGCGCGATCGCCCTCGGCCACCCGGTCGGCGCGACGGGGGCCCGCCTGATCACCACGGCCCTCCACGAACTGGAGCGCACCGACAAGGAGTTCGCCCTGATCACCATGTGCGCGGGCGGCGCACTGGCGACGGGCACGATCATCCAGCGGCTGTAGTCCAGCGGAGGAAGGTCGAGAACGCGGCGGGCCCCACGGCGAGGACCGGGCCCGCCGGGTTCTTGGAATCACGGACGGCGATGACGGCGGCGGGAGTCTCGGCGACCTCGACACAATCGCCGCCCTGGTCGCCGCTGTAACTGGACTTACGCCACTGGATCCCCGTCAGAGTCACGTCGTTGCTCCCCATAGCGCTCCTCCATCACTCGCCGGATCAGCTCCGCCGAATCCTTGAGGGAGAGAGCGGCAGCCCGGAGATGATCGTAACGGAGTGAACAGTCCTTGACGGCGTCCGGGTTCGCGCTCGGATAGCCGATGCCATACCCCTCGGTATAGACGATGGCCGGGTCAGCAGTGAAGCGGTAGATGTTGAACGAGCCTTGCGTGCCAGGGTGCGCACCGGCGGCGAACGGCAGCACCTGCACGTTGATCCGGGGATCGCCGTCGAAGGCCAACAAGTGGGCGAGTTGTTCCCGCATGACGGCCGGGCCGCCGATCTCCTGCAGCAGCGCGGCCTCGCTCAACACCAGCCAGAAGACCGGCGGTTCCCCTTTCTTGAGGATGCGCTGACGGGCGAGCCGGACGGCGGTGCGGTCGTCGAGGTGGTCCTTGTAAAGCACCCCCAGGACGGCACGCGCGTAAGCGGGGGCCTGCACCAGCCCATGCACCATGTGGGTCTGAAAGGTGCAGATCTCGACGGCCCGCGCCTCCAACTCGGCGACCTGCCGGAACCAGGCGGGAAGTTGACTGCGAAGGACGAGTTCCACGAGCCGCGAGAACAACCCACCGGTCCCCAGGGCCGCGTCCACCCGCTCGCTGAACTCGGGGGTGGGAACCTTCCTCGCGGTCTCCACCTGCCCAACCAGCGAGCCGGTGTAATTGAGGATGTCCCCGAGCTGCCGCTGTGTGAGCCCGGCCGCTTCCCGCATGCGCCGCAGCTCGAATCCGTAGTAGTCGAGCGGCGAGGCTCCGGGATCAAGGATGTTGATGTGGCTCACGCAGGCCCTCCCACGGCACAACGGGTTGTATTCACAGCGTAGCCGAGCGTAGTCGAGCCAGGTCACCCTCGAACCGTGAACGGATACTTCCCCTCGGTCTACGCGTCCCCGGTCCCCACCCAGTACCGCATGACCCTGACCGTCGACGCCCACTCGGCCCGCCACATCCGCGGGATCGCCCGCCGGCTCCTGGCCTCCTGGGAGCTGGAGGAACTGACGGACACGGTGCAACTGGCGCTGACGGAACTGATCGCCAACGTGGTCCGGCACGCCCCGGACCGTCGCTGCACGCTGCTGCTGCTCAGGCAGACGGCGGGAGTCAGGGCGGAGGTGACGGACGGCTACGGCCGGCTGCTCCCCACTCCGGCGGCCTTGCGGCCGGAGTCGGAGAACGGCCGAGGCCTGCTCCTCCTGGACGCCCTGGTCGACGATTGGGGCGTGACGCCGGCCCCCGAGGGCGGGAAGACGGTGTGGTTCGAGCACGGCGCTCCCCGCACCCAGGACGACATCGGCGCCGCCGGCTCGCAGTGTTAGTCTCGCGCCTTTCGACCGTGAAGGATCCACCGTGACCCTCATACCGGCCTCCGGCCGTGACCGGTTGCCCTCCCTCACCGGGCTTCGGTTCTGGGCGGCCCTGCTCGTCGTGCTGTACCACCTGTCACGGCAGGTCGGGACCGTGCCGGGGGTCAGTGACGCCGTTTGGTACGGGCGTAGCGGGGTCACGTTCTTCTTCGTGCTGTCGGGGGCCGTGCTGGCCTGGACCTATGACGGTTCGGGTGTCGCCGTCCGGGTGTTCCTCTGGCGGCGCTTCGCGCGGATCTGGCCCATGCTCGCCGTCAGCGTCGCGGCGTCCGTCGCGGTGTGGCGGCTCCTCATGGACCAGGCCGTCTCCCTCAAGGCCGTCGCCGCGACTCTGCTGCTGGTGCACGCGTGGTTCCCGCAGCCGGTCATCTTCAAGGGAGGGAACCCGGCCGCCTGGTCGCTCAGTGACGAGGGCTGGTTCTATCTGATCTTTCCCGTGCTGCTGGCGCTGCTCGCGGGGCGGCGGGGCAGGGCGTGGGCGTGGACGGCGGCCGGGGCGGGCTGCGGCGCGGTGCTGCTGTGGGTCGGGCTGTCAGGGCTGCCGCCCGCCACCCGCGCCTGGGCACTCGACTATCTGCCGTTGACCCGTTCACTGCAGTTCGTGCTGGGCGTGGTGACCGGGCTGGCGCTGAAGCGCGGTTGGCGGCCTCCCGTGTCGCTGCCGGTGTCCGTCGGACTCGTCGTCGCCTGGCATCTGGCGCTGATTCCCTGGTCGAACGCGGTGCCGGACTCTGTCTGGTACAGCCCGTACTCCGCCTCGCAGTTGCTGTCCGCGCCGCTTTTCGCGGCGCTGATCGCCGCCGCCGCCCGGGCCGATCTCGACGGCCGGCGGACCGCACTGGGCGGAGCCTGGGCGATCAGGCTGGGGCACTGGTCGTTCGCCTGGTATCTCCTGCACGAGATCGTGCTCCGGATGGCGGTGTTCGAGTGGGGCAAGCCCGCGACCGGGGGCGAGACGCTCGTGTTCTGGGCGGGTGTGCTGATCGTCAGCCAGGCCTTCGCCGCCCTCGCGTACCACTGCGTCGAGCGTCCGGCCGAGCGGCGGCTACGGGGTCTGGTGGTCGCGCCGTCCCGGGACGCCCCGGCACGGCGGCTTCGGACGCCCGCCTGAGCGGCCGCGGCGACCGCCGAACGTCCTCCAGAGGACGACGACCAGCAGGTTCACGCCGATGACCAGGGAGCCCGCGGCGAGCAGCGCGAGGAGGACCAGCGTGGGGTTGACCCAGGCCGGGACGAGGTCGTAGGAAGCGTTGCACCTGTTGTGCAGCGGGAAGACCTGCGAGGGCTCGCGCCAGTGCTCCGCGCGGTAGACGTCGTCGTACTCCTGGCCCTCCCGGAGCGTGCAGGTCTCCGCCACGTCGAGGCCGCCGGACCAGGCTCCCCAGAGCCACGTGACGAACAGCGCCCCGCACGACAGGGCCGAGAGCGTCAGCCAGTGGAACGGCCCCCCTCGCATGAACCTCGCACCGGCGTTCGCGCCCATCCCGTGATTCCCCCATCCCGTGATTCCCCGTGCCGTGGCTCCCCCGTGCCGTGATTCCCCGTGCCGTGGTGCCCCTCCCATGCTCGCTCTTCCTGGGGCTCGCCTCCCCGGCATCGGCTGTCGAACCGCACGCCGGGGCAGGCTCAGTTCGGTGCCGGGTTCTTCTCCCGTGCCCGCGACGACGCCGTCGTCGTCAGCGTCACGGCCGGCGTGGCGGACCGGGCCCGGGGGCCCATCAGGACGTACGACAGCCCGAAGCCCGCGCACACCACCGCCGCGCCGCCGACCGCGTCCAGGACCCAGTGGTTGCCGGTGGCCACGATGGCGGACACCGTGCAGAGCGGGTGCAGCAGGCCCAGGGACCTCATCCACCAGGTGCGCGCGACGATCGCGATGACCAGGCCGCACCACAGGGACCAGCCGAAGTGCAGGGACGGCATCGCCGCGTACTGGTTGGTCAGCGAGGTGAGCGTGCCGTAGTCCGGCTTGGAGAAGTCCTGGACTCCGTGGACCGTGTCGATGACGCCCAGGCTCGGCAGCAGGCGGGGCGGGGCCAGCGGGTAGAGCCAGAAGCCGACCAGCGCCAGGAGGGTCGCGAAGCCCAGGGACGAGCGGGCCCAGCGGTAGTCGACCGGGCGGCGCCGGTACAGGACGCCGAGAACGGTCAGCGGGACCACGAAGTGGAGGGACCCGTAGTAGAAGTCGAAGAAGTCGCGCAGCCAGGTGACGCCGACCACCCAGTGGTTGACGGCGCGTTCGACGTCGATGTGCAGGAAACGTTCGAGGGCGAGGACGTCACGGCCGTGCGCCTCCGCCCGGGGCCGGCCGCCGGAGTTGGTGCCGCCCGTCGCCGCCAGCCGGACCTGCTGGTAGGCGGCGTACGTGACGCGCAGCAGCAGAAGTTCCAGTAACAGGTTCGGGCGGGTCGGCACGCGCCTGAGGAACGGCAGCAGCGGCACGTGCCTCCAGCGCGCGGGGACCGGCTCGGCGCACTCCGCCGGAACCGGCGTCCGGTAGTGGGGGGACGTCCGCGGCAGGAACGGCACGACGGTCGCCGCGGCGAGCGCGACCAGCAGCACCGCGTTGTCGCGCAGCGGGTGGAGGAACGCCATGTGCGGCAGCAGCATCGTGGCCGGGAGGGTCGTCACCACGACGACCGCCACCGGCCAGACGTAGCGGTCGCAGGCGCGCTTGCCGACCCGGCCGACGGCCGCCGGCAGGACCCACAGCAGTTGGTGCTGCCAGGTGGTGGGCGAGACGACGATCGCCGCGCAGCCGGTCACGGCGACCGCGAGCAGCAGTTGACCGTCCCGGGCGTGACGGACCGCCCGGTGGACGCCGAGGACGGCGACGGCCGCGCCCAGCGACAGGAACACGCCGATCTCCAGCGGGCCGGAGAGGCCGAGGCGGAGCAGGGCGCCGTGCAGGGACTGGTTGGCGAGGGCGTCGGCCTCGCCGCCGAGCCCGACGCCCGCCAGGTGGTGCACCCAGTAGGTGGACGAGTCGTGCGGCATCGCGGCCCAGGCGAGCGCCGTGCCGCCGGCGAAGGTCGCGCCGGCGGCCGCCGCGGTCCGGCGGCGGCCGGTGAGCCACAGCAGGGCGGTGAAGAGGAGCACGGTGGGCTGGAGGGCGGCGGCGACGCCGATCAGGGCGCCGGCGGTCCGCCAGTCCCGTGCGACGAAGCAGCCGAGGAGGACGAGCAGGACGGGCAAAATGCTGGTCTGGCCGAGCCAGAGCGTGTTGCGCACCGGCAGCGAGAGCGTCAGCAGACAGCTCGCGACGGGCGCGGCCAGCAGCGCCGTCCGTCTGCCGACCGGCTGCGGCAGAGCCCGGGCCATGACCACGGCGAGCGCGGCCACCAGCAGCAGGGTGCCGAAGGTCCAGCCCCAGCCGAGGGCCTGTTCGGCCGCCCGGGTGAGGGGCTTGAGGACCAGTCCGGTGAAGGGCGTGCCGGTGAACCGGTCCGACGCGTAGAGCGAACCGTTGACGTGCAGCACGCCGCCGGGTCCCACCCAGGTCCCCAGGTCCGTCAGCCGTTCTCCGCGGGGGGTGCCGAGGACGGCGGCCGCCTGGCGCACGGCGAGGACCGCCGCTACGAGCCAGAGGCCGAGGCGGGCGGCTCGCAGGCGCGCTCTCGCCGTGTCGGCCCCCGTCTCCCCGAAGGTCTCCGCCGGCCGCCCGCTGTGCTCCGCATTCGCCACGCCTCGTCGGCCTCCGCCTCGTTCGTGCCACGCGTTTCCCGCATCGGGCCTCCCGGACGCACCCGCCGATGGGGCTCGCGCCTTCTCCGGCAACAGACGCGGGCCGTCCGGGCTTCATCTGACGTCCGCCCACCTTTTGTCCGGAAGACGATAGTCCGTACCGAGAGGGTCCGTTTACGCCCGCGGCGGGATGTGGGCCGCGGCGCGCCCGGGATCCGCCCCTGCGCCGTACCGTCGTTCGCACCATGTGTCCAGTGGGGTGTACGGGAAGTGCGGGAGGCGCAGTGCAGGGGACACGGGGTATGGCGCGTCTCCCGCGCGTACGGCGGACGGGCCGGGAGCAGCCAGGCGCACGGGTTTCGCGGGCGTGCTGCCGGTGGCGACCGACGGCGCGTCGCGGCCGCCCGCCGCCGCGGCGGCCCTCCGCGTCGCCGTCCGCGCTCCTTCGGCCGAACGGCTGAATTCAGCCCCCTGGAGGCCGTGCGATACGCCCGGAAGGAACCCCTGTGCCCCGCGTGCCGTTGACGTGACTAGTTAGCATGCCTAACAAGAGATGCCGACAGACGCGAACGGGACGGCCGGCGCCACGGGAACGACCCACGACCGGAACGGCCGACACCTCAGGACACGATCAGGACACGAGAGGCAGAACGCATGAGCGAGTCGCAGGCGTGGGACGCCGTCGACGCCTACTTCACCGACCACCTCGCCCCGGACGACGAGATCACGGCCGCCGCGTTGCGGGACAGCGAGGCCGCCGGCCTGCCGCCGATCAGCGTCACGGCGAACCAGGGCAAGCTCCTCCAGCTGCTCGCCGAGATCCAGGGAGCCCGGTCGATCCTGGAGATCGGCACGCTCGGCGGCTACAGCACGATCTGGCTGGCCCGCGCGCTGCCCGCCGACGGCCGTCTGGTCTCCCTGGAGTACGACCCCCGGCACGCGGAGGTCGCCAACCGCAACATCGCCCGCGCGGGCCTCGACAAGCTGGTCGAGGTGCGGATCGGCGCGGCCCTGGAGTCGCTGCCCCTGCTGGCCGACGAGAACCCGCCCCCGTTCGACCTGGTCTTCATCGACGCCGACAAGGCCAACAACGCCTCTTACCTGGAGTGGGCGCTGAAGCTCACGAGCGTGGGCAGTCTGATCGTCGTCGACAACGTCGTACGGGGCGGCCGGGTGGTGGACGCGGACAGCGACGCGGCGGACGTGCTCGGCACCCGCGCCGCGATCGAGCTGATCGGCGCGCACCCGAGGCTCAGCGGCACCGCCGTCCAGACGGTGGGGGCCAAGGGCTACGACGGTTTCGCGCTGGTCCGCGTCCTGGCCTAGGGCCGGCGGCCGGTTCCGACTGCCCTGACCCGTCCGACGCTCAAGCCTCCAGGTAGAAGCCCACGTTGACGCTGCGCGGGCCGGTGCGGTCGAACACGATGATCTCGCCGGAGCCCGCCAGCGGCAGGGTGCCGCCGTACACCAGCGGCTGGGTGTACTGCCCGATCACCAGCCGCACCTCGGAGGACGGCTCGTCCTGCGAGCCGCGCAGCCAGGAGACCTGCCAGGCGCCGTCGGGCCCGCACAGGAACTCCAGGTGGACGCGCGACACGAACAGCCAGTCCTCGGGGGTGGCGAGACGGCACACGGACTTGTCCCTGCCCACCCGCAGCACGGCGCCCGGGTCGCTGGGCGAGTCGGCCATGAGCATGCCGGCCGTGGCGCCCTCTTCCGTCCCGGAGACGGTGGCCATGGTCAGTTCGAGCACGTGCGCTCCCCTTGAGATTCCCTCGGCATGCCTGTCGGCGTCCTGGGTCCCGAATGTGTTTGTGCAGCGGCCGCATGATAAATCGCCCGGGCACATCGCGTCCGGCACAATGGACGCATGACCGAGCGAAAGCCACCGGGCGTCCCGTTCGAGTCCTGGGTGGACAAGCAGATCCGGGACGCGGAGCGGCGCGGCGAGTTCGATCAACTGCCGGGCGTGGGCAAGCCGTTGCCGGCCGACATGGAGACGCCCTACGACGAACTGTGGTGGATCAGACGCAAGATGGCCCGTGAGGGCCTTTCCGTCCTGCCACCGACGCTCGCCCTGCGCAAAGAGGCGGAGGACGCCCTCGCGGCGGCGTACGCGGCGCCCTCGGAGCGCATCGTCCGGAAGATCATCGCGGACGTCAACGTCAAGCTGCGCGACATGATGTTCAAGCCGCCGCCCGGGCCCCCGCTGGGCATGAAGCCGTACGACGTGGAAGCGGTCGTACGGGAGTGGCGGGAGCGCCGGGCGGCGGCCGGGGGGACGGCCGGGCGGGCCGACCCGTGAGGGCCGCGACCGGTCCGGGAGACCGGCCGGCCGGAGGGCTTCAGAGGTGCAGGAGCCGCTCCGTCAGTTCGCGGTAGTCCCGCAGCGCCAGGCGGAGTTGCTCGGTGTCGACGGCGGTCGCGTCCGACGCGGCCCGGCCCTTCCCGCCCTCCGGCTGATGCCAGGACCCGCGCAGGGTGCGGCGACGCCGGTCCACGACGTCGGTGAGGCGCGCGGCGAGTTCCTCCAGCACCTCGTCCGCCTCCGCCACGGCGTCCCGGGGCCCGTCGACGAAGCCGACGACCGCGTGCCGCATCCGCGCGGAGAGCCGGTCGCACTCCTCGTCCGGGAGGAGGGACGCGCCGTGCCCGCCGGACGCCGCGGCCGCTGCCGACGCCGACGTGGACGTCGATGACGGCGAAGCCGACGGCTGCGACGTCGTCGCCGAAACGGGGGCCTCGTGCTCGACCGGAACGGCGGAGGCGGGCGAAGAGGCGGAGGCGGGCGACGTGGTGGAGGAGGACGGGCCGGTCGCCGGGGCGGTGATCGGAGGGACCGGAGCCCCGGAGGCGGAGGTCCTCGTCGTCTCCTGGCCCCTGGCGCCCACGGCGCCCGTGCTCGCGCCGCCCGCACCGGCCGCCGTGCCCACGTCACGGGCGGAGCCCGGCGTGGCCGCGGAGCCCGGCGTGGCCGCGGTGCCGGCGGTGCCCGGCGTCGCGTCCCTGCGCGTCACGGTGCCGGGGGCCGGCTCGGCGGTCGTGCCGTCGGTGCGGGGGTCGCTCGACGGCCGGTTCTTGTCGATGGGCAGGAGGACCTCTCCGGGCAGGACCGCTCGGCCGGTCCGCGCGCTCTTGGCGCGGTCGTCCGTCGGGCGGCGGTCGTCCCCGCTCGTGCCCCTGTCAGGTGTCACGTCAGACATGGGTTCAGCTCTCCTTGGTCTGGTGACGGCGGAAGCCCGACGGCGCGTGGTGACCGGAGCGTGCACGGTCCCGGGTCGCCGGCTCCTGGGCGTGAGGTCGGCCGGAGTCGCGGCCGGCCGGGGCGATCAGGTCGTCGAAGAGGGCGCGCGCCTCGACCAGGGCGGACCGCATCTCCTCGGTGTCGGGCGCACCGGCGTCCGCACCGGAGGCGTGGCCGCCGAGCGGGGCGTGGGCGACATGGTGGACGTGCCGGTAGCCGTGGACGTGGTCGGCGTGGTGGACGGAGAGCGCGGCGAGCTGCTCCTCGTACTGGTCGCCGGCCGGGAAGCCACGGGCGCCGGCGACCTCGGCCAGCAGGCGGTCCGCCTCGGTGACCGCCTCGCGGGGCGAGTCGACGAAGCGCTCCTGTGCGGCCGTCCAGCGGGCCTCGAACCGCTCGCGTTCGGCGGGCTCCAGCGGCCGCTCGCGCAGTCCGCCGTGCCGCTCGACGAGGGCGTCGAGCTCCCGCTCGGCGGCCTTGACGTCTCCGTCGTGGCGGGCCACGGCCCGGTCGTACTCGGGTCCGAAGCGGCGCTTCAGACCTCGTCCGCCGTGTGAGCCGCGGCCCTTCACGGCCAGGACGGCCGCGATGGCGACGATGGCCGCCACGACCACGATCAGAGCGATGATCACTCCTGTGGACATGCCTTGCCTTCCGGTGTGTCGGCCCCGCGGGCCGGTTCTCCTGTCGGATTGCCCGGACCCCTCCTCATAAACGGCGGCCGCGACCCGCCCGTCGCGACGCCCGCCCCCTCGCGGGTCGCCCCTATGCGGTTGCGAGCCCGGTGGGCCGTCACCGCAGAATGACGGGATGAGCTGGACGATCGCCCCGGAGCCCTTCGACTCCCCTGCCGCCGCCGCGCTCTGGCGGGCCTACTACACGGAGGTCAGCGACCGCTGGTATCTGCTGCACGAGGGGCGCCGGACCGACCCGGACGAGCTGGAACGGGAGATCGCCGCCCAGACCTGGGAAGAACTCGCGCCACCCCGTGGGCAGTTGCTGGTGGGGCGTTACGACGGTGAGCCGGGCGGCTGCGCGGGCGTGCGGTTGCCGCCCGCCGGGGCCGCGGCTGTCACCGGGACCGTGGCCGCCACCGGGACCGTCGCCGCCACCGGGGCCGAAGCCGCGGTCCGCGCGGCGGAGCTGAAGCGGGTGTTCGTGCGGGAGGGGCTGCGCGGCACGGGCGGCGCGGCGCTTCTGGTCCGGGCCGCCGAGGACGCCGCCCGCGCCCTCGGGGCCACGCGGATGATCCTGGACACCCGCGGCGACCTGGTCGAGGCCCGTGCCCTGTACGCCCGGCTCGGCTACGCGGAGACCGACCCGCACAACGACGAACCGTACGCCGACCACTGGTTCGCCAGGGAGCTGGCCTGACCCGCGGGCTCACCTGATCCGGGCGCTCACCTGACCCGGGGCGCCGGCCGCGCGTCGTGCGGCTGTTCCCGGACCGAGCCGCACAGTTCGCCGTTGAGCTCCTTGACCAGCTGGACGAGGTCGGTGGGCCGGTCCGGTCCCCACCAGTCGCCGAGCAGCTCGGTCAGCGACTCCTCGCGGGCCTCGCCGAGCCGTTCGGCGACCTCACGGCCGTCGGCGGTCAGCACCATGCCGAGGCCCTCGCGCACGGCGAGCCGGCGCACCTCGACCTGCCGGGCCGCCTCGATGATCACCGGCAGCGGGACGGTGCTGCGCTCGGCCAGCATCGACGGCTCGACGCTGCCGTACCGGTTGATGCGCAGCAGCAGCCAGCTCGCGGCCGGGAGGAGGTCGTAGCCGGCCCGCGCGGTGATCTTCCGGTAGATCTCGCGGCGGCCCTCGTGGGTGCCGAGGACGGACAGCGCCCGGCACACCTCGTCGTAGGAGGAGCGCTGCACGGGGTTGCTGGCGAGGGTCTCGGTCACGTCGGGCGCGGTGACCGAGCCGCGCAGGGGGTCCTCCCGCAGGAACCAGGCCAGGACGAAGCCCAGGAGCGCGACCGGTGCCGCGTACAGGAAGACGTCGGTGATGGACGAGGCGTACGCGTGCAGGACGCGCGGGCGCAGGTCGGACGGCAGCGCGGCGATGCCGCGCGGGTCGGACTCCAGCGAGCCCGTCGAGACCCCGGGCGGGAGCCGGACGCCCCGGAAGGCGTCCGCGAGCTTGTCGCCGAGGCGGCTCGTGAAGACGGTGCCGAAGATGGCGACGCCGAAGGAGGCGCCGATGGAGCGGAAGAACGTCGCGCCGGAGGTGGCGACGCCGAGGTCCTCGTAGGCGACGGCGTTCTGCACGATCAGCACCAGCACCTGCATGACCAGGCCCAGGCCGAGGCCGAAGACGAAGAAGCAGAGGCTCATCTCGGCCGTGGAGCTGTGCTCGTCGAGCCGGTGCAGCAGGAGCAGGCCGACGGTGGTGACGGCGGTGCCCGCGAGGGGGAACACCTTCCACCGGCCGGTGCGGCTGACGATCTGCCCGGACGCCGTGGACGACAGCAGCATGCCCGCCACCATCGGCAGCATGTGCACGCCGGACATGGTCGGGGAGACACCCTGCACCACCTGGAGGAAGGTCGGCAGATAGGTCATCGCGCCGAACATCGCGAAGCCGACGATGAAGCTGATGACGGCGGAGAGCGTGAAGGTGCGGATGCCGAACAGCTTCAGCGGCAGGACCGGTTCGGCCGCCCGCCGTTCGACGGCGACGAACGCCACGGCCAGCAGCACCCCGAGCACCGCCAGGCCGACGGTCTGCGGCGAGCCCCAGTCCCAGGTGGTGCCGCCGAGGGAGGCCACCAGCACGAGACAGGTGGCGACGGAGGCGATGAGGAAGGTGCCGAGGTAGTCGATGACGTGCTTGGTCGACTTGCTCGGGATGTGCAGCACCGCCGCGATGACGACGAGCGCGACGACACCGACCGGCAGGTTGACGTAGAACACCCAGCGCCAGCTGAGGTGTTCGGTGAACAGGCCGCCCAGCAGCGGACCGAGGACGCTGGTGGCGCCGAACACCGCGCCGAACAGGCCCTGGTAGCGGCCGCGGTCGCGCGGCGGAACGATGTCGCCCACGATCGCCATCGACAGCACCATCAAGCCACCGCCGCCCAGACCCTGGACGGCCCGGAAGGCGATCAACTGGGGCATGTTCTGCGCCATTCCGCACAGCGCCGAACCGATGAGGAAGACGACGATCGCGATCTGGAACAGCCTCTTGCGCCCGTACTGGTCACCCAGTTTGCCCCACAGCGGGGTCGCGGCCGTCGACGCCAGCAGGTAGGCGGTGACCACCCACGACAGATGCTCCAGACCACCGAGGTCGCTGACGATCGTCGGCAGGGCGGTCGACACGATCGTCTGGTCGAGGGCGGCGAGGAGCATGCCGAGCAGCAGGGCGCCGATCGAGACGAGGACGTTTCCGGACACGTGTTCCTGACGTGGATCCGCCGTCCTGCTGTGCGCGTCCAAGGCCATGGATGCCTCCTGAGGCTCTGGTGACCCTTTCCATCGTGATCGGTGTGACCCGTTATGGCCTCTTGTAGTCCTCCAGGATCCCGGCGGAATCCGACATTCCGGGGGTATGGGCGTCTGGTTGCGCAGAGGATCTGCATAATCTCTGGAGTTTGAATGGGGAGGAACGAACACGTGATCGATCCGACGGGGCCGCAGAGGCGAGAGGGACGGCAGGGACTGCCGTGCCCGGAGTGCGGAGCGCTTCGGGCGCCCGACAACACCCCGTCCTGCGCCTGCGCCCGGCGGGCCTCCGACGCCCTGCGCGACACGCGCACGGCGGAGGCGGCTGCCGCGGAGGACTTCGATCCGTTGCGGATACGGCCGTACGTGGAACTGGAGGGCTCGGGCCCGGCCGACGCGGGCGGCGCAGACGGAGCCGGAGACCGATCCGGAGCCGGGCCCGCGGGCCCGGCGTCCGGCGCCGACGTCACCATGCCGCTGCGGGTGGTCCCGGGCGACACGACGACGGCGCTGCCCGCCCCGCTGATCGCGCCCGGCTCCGAGCCCGACGTCGGCGACCTGAGCCTGTTCGAGGCGGTGGACGTCGGCGCAGCGCACCCCGACGACGAGGAACCGCGCGGCTCGCGCCGTGGCCGCACTCTGCTGATCGCGACGACCGCGGCGGTGGTGGGCGTGGTGGCGGCCGCCGGGTTCGCCACCGGGCTGTTCTCCTACGAGAAGCCGACGCGTGACGGGGCCGCCCCCCAGGACGTGCGGGCCGCCGTGCCCGACATCTCGACCGGCGCGGCCTCCGGCTCGCCGTCGGCGAGCCGCTCCGCGTCCCCGTCGGCCTCCGAGGCCTCGCCGTCCCCCTCCGAGAGCGCGAGCCCGTCGCCGTCTCCGTCGGCGTCGAGCGCCTCACCTTCGGCGTCCCCCTCGGCCGAGGTGACCCGCCCCGCGCCGACCGCTCGCGCGAGCGCCTCCCTGGCACCCGGCAAGGGAGCGGGCGGCGGGCAGGAGGCGCCGGCCGACGACGTCGTCCTGCGCCGCGGCGACAAGGGCCCCGAGGTGGGCGAACTGCAGCAGCGGTTGCACCAGTTGTACCTCTACAACGGTGAGGCCGACGGCACGTTCGACAGCGAGGTCGAGGACGCCCTGCGCAACTACCAGTGGTCCCGGGGGACGACGACGGACGGCCTGGGCGTCTATGGCGCGGCGACACGCAAAGCCCTGGAGGCCGAGACGAAGGAGCCCTGACCGGGTCAGGGCGAGATCCCCGGCCCCGGCCCTGGGCAAGGGCCGGCGCGAAGGCGAGGGCGGGGACGAGGGCGAAGGCGGGGGCAGGGGCGGGGGCAGGAAGTCGCGACCTGGCGCGGCCGGCTCCCGGGCGGTTCCGGGACTCAGGGCCCAGGGACGGACAGGCGGGCCGGGCTCAGGTCGTGTGGATGCGGACGCCGTCCGCCAGCGTCTCCACGCGCACCTGGCGCAGATCGCGCACGAGCGCGTCCGGGGCGTGCGCCGCCGCACGATGGCCGACTCCCACGACCCGCATCCCGGCGGCACG
This sequence comes from Streptomyces sp. NPDC058291, assembly GCF_042880855.1. Taxonomy (NCBI): domain Bacteria; kingdom Bacillati; phylum Actinomycetota; class Actinomycetes; order Kitasatosporales; family Streptomycetaceae; genus Streptomyces; species Streptomyces sp. NPDC058291. The sequence continues at coordinate 62,882 of NZ_JBHVYK010000016.1, read as the reverse complement.
GCCGGCCGCGATGCCCGCGCCGGAGTCCTCGAACACCACGCACTCCGCCGGGGCGATCCCCAGCTCGGCGGCGCCCTTGAGGAAGCCCTCGGGGTCGGGTTTGCTCGCGCCGACCGACTCCGCGGTGACCCGCACCTCGGGCAGTTCGAGCCCCGCGGCGGCCATCCGGGCCGTGGACAGCGGGACGTCCGCCGAGGTGACCAGCGCGTGCGGGACGCCTCGCAGCGAGGCGAGGAACTCCGGCGCGCCGGGCACCGGCACGACGCCCTCCATGTCGGCGGTCTCCTCGGCCAGCATCCGCGCGTTGTCCGCGTGGTTCAGGCGCATGGGCCGGCCGGGCAGCAGCACCGCCATCGAGGCGTGGCCCTGCCGGCCGTGGACGACCTTCATGACCTCGTCCCCGTCGAGTCCGTGCGCGTCGGCCCAGCGCCGCCAGATCCGTTCGACGACGGCGTCGGAGTTCACGAGTGTGCCGTCCATGTCGAGCAGGAGGGCGCGGGCGGTCAGGACCGGCATCAGCAGCTCCAGGTGCGGAGGGACAAGAGGCGGGGACAAGGCGCGCGAGAGACGAGGCGGCCGGGACAAGGCGGCCCCGCCCGCCGGTCAGGGAAAACGGGCGGGAGCCACTTTGTTTTCTCACGGTACAAAACAATGCCCTCCCGCCGCCACCCCGGCCCGCACGGCGCGGGAAAGGTCCGGCGGACGTTCGCCCGCCGTTCAGCTCAGCCGGCGATCGCCTCCCACAGGCTCCACACCCCGAGCGCCAGCATCAGCAGCGCGGCGATCTGCGTGATCAGCTTCAGCGGCACCCTCTTCATCAGCGCCTTTCCGCCGACGATGCCGAGCCCGGCCACCGCCCACAGCGCCAGCACCGCGCCGAGGCCGACGGAGAGCGGGTCGTCGTAGCGGGCGGCGAGGTTCGCGGTCATGATCTGGGTGAGATCGCCGAACTCGGCGACGAGGATCAGCATGAAGCCCGCACCCGCGACCTTCCAGAACGACTGGTCCTGCGGCCGCCGGATCTCCTCCTCGCCGTCGTCCTTCTTCAGCAGCAGCACGGCGGCGCCGCCCAGGAAGAGGACGCCGGTCAGCGCGTGCACGAGCTGCTGCGGCAGCAGGGTGAGCACGCTGCCCGCCGCGACGGCGAGCACGACGTGCAGCGCGAAGGCCGCGGCGACCCCGGCGAAGACGTACGAGGCGCGGTAGCGCGTGCCCAGGACGAGGCCGGCCAGGGCGGTCTTGTCCGGCAGCTCGGCCAGGAAGACGACGCCGAAGACGAGCGCCGTCACGGTGATGCTGATCAAAGGTCCTCAATCGGTCGGGGGCCGCCCCACCGAGAGTCCGCGCAGTTCGTGACCAGACGCCTCGGCACGGCAGCGCACACGTCATCCGTGCCGAACGGCGCGGATGTGCACTGCTTGCCGAAGGTCTCGCTGGCGGACGCGCAACGCGGGTCCGCCTCCGGGCGCCGGCTCAGACGAGCTGAGCAGTATGTCGACGGTCCGGCGAAGAGCTACTCCCCTTCTGCGTTCCCCAGTGTACGAGATCGCCCGCACAGCCGTTCGCGGAGATCGTTCCGCCGTAGACCTTGTCGTGTCATGTGCGCGTCATTAACTTCTTACCGGGCCAACACCTCCCCGCAACGCGGGAGCGCGAGCATTCCCCCGCACTCCCGCACCCCCGCCTCCCCAACGGAGTTCGCATGTCGAAGTTCTACGCGCGTGGACGCCTGAGCGTGCTCGCCGCCCTCACCGGCCTCATAGCCTCGGTCGGACTCTTCACCGCCCCGACCGCTTCCGCCGCGCTGCCCACCCCGGTCAGCGCCGCCACCGCCCGGACCTACCTCGCCTCCCTCAGCGTGAAGACCGAGAACCGCACCGGTTACAACCGCGACCTGTTCCCCACCTGGATCACCATCAGCGGCGCCTGCAACACGCGCGAGTACATCCTCAAGCGGGACGGCACGAACGTCGTCACCAACTCCGCGTGCACCGCGACCAGCGGCAGTTGGTACTCCCCCTATGACGGCGCCACCTGGACCGCCGCCTCCGACCTGGACATCGACCACCTGGTCCCGCTCGCCGAGGCCTGGGACTCCGGGGCGAGCGCGTGGACCACCGCGCAGCGGCAGGCCTTCGCCAACGACGTCACCCGCCCGCAGCTCCTCGCCGTCACGGACAACGTGAACCAGTCCAAGAGCGACCAGGACCCGGCCGAGTGGATGCCGTCGCTCACCTCGTACCGCTGCACCTACGTCCGCGCCTGGGTGCAGGTGAAGTACTACTACGACCTCGCGGTCGACTCCGCCGAGAAGAGCGCGCTGACGGGTTACCTCGCCGGCTGCTGACCGAGCACGACCGATCCCGACCGAAGCCGACCGAAGTCGACCGCCGGGATCTCCCCGTGGACCTCCGTCGTTCCGTACCGTACGGGGCGACGGAGGAGGGTGATCGAATTGGCCGAACTGCGGCTGGGACCACTGCTGAGGTACGCCGACGGCTCGACGGCGACCGTTTGGGTCGAGGCGAGCCGCCCGTGCACCGTCGAGGTGCGCTGCGCCGACGGCGCCGACGGCGCGGCCCCTACCTTCCAGGTGGCGGGCCACCACTACGCCCTGGTCGAGGTCGGCGGCCTGACCCCGGGCACGGCGACGGCGTACGAGGTGTTCCTCGACGACGCCCCGGTGTGGCCGCCGCCCGGCTCACGCTTCCCGCCCTCCCAGATCCGCACCCTCGCCGACGACGGCGGGGAGGTGCGCGTCGCGTTCGGCTCCTGCCGCTGGGCGGCGCCCCCGGCCGGCGGGAAGGACCCGGTGGGACCCGATGCCCTGGACAGTCTGGCCATCCGGCTCGCCGCCGACCCGACGGCCGAACGGCCCGACGTGCTGCTGCTCCTGGGCGACCAGGTGTACGCCGACGAGGTCTCCGACGCCACCAAGGAGAAGATCGCCGCCCGCCGGGGCCTGGAGGACGCTCCAGGAGCCGAGGTCGCCGACTACGAGGAGTACACCTGGCTCTACTACGAGTCCTGGCTCGACCCCGAGGTGCGCTGGCTGCTGTCCACCGTGCCCACCTGCATGGTCTTCGACGACCACGACGTCATCGACGACTGGAACACCTCCGCCTCCTGGCTGGCCGACATGCGGGCCACGCCCTGGTGGCGCGAGCGGCTGCTGAGCGGCCTGATGTCCTACTGGGTGCACCAGCACCTCGGCAACCTCACCCCGGCCGAACTGGCCGCCGACCCGCTCTACGCCGCCGTGCGCGAGACCTCCGACGGCACCGACCTGCTGCGCGACTTCGCCGGCCGCGCCGACACCGAGCCGGCCTCCGTGCGGTGGAGCTACCGGCGCGACTTCGGGCGGGTACGGCTGGTGATGGTCGACAGCCGCGCGGCCCGGGTGCTGGACGAGGACGAGCGCTCGATGCTCGACCCGGGCGAGCGGACCTGGCTGCGCGAACAGGTACTCGACGGCGTCGGCTCCTACGACCACCTCCTGATCGGCACCTCCCTGCCCTGGCTGCTGCCGCATCTGGTGCACGACGCCGAGGAGTGGGACGCGGCCCTGTGCCGGGGCGAGCGCGGGGCCCGCTGGGCCCGGTTCGGCGAGAAGCTGCGGCGCGGGGCGGACCTGGAGCACTGGGCGGCCTTCCCGGAGTCGTTCACGGCGCTCGCGGACCTGATCGCCGAGGTCGGCACGGGGACGACGGCGCCGGCGAGCGTGCTGGTGCTGTCGGGCGACGTGCACCATGCGTATGCGGCCGAGCCCCGCTGGCCCGACGGAAGCGGCCCGGACGCGCGGGTCCTCCAGCTCACCTGCTCCCCCGTCCACAACTCCGTGCCGCCGACGATCCGGGTGGGCTTCCGTTTCGGGTGGAGCGCGGCGGCCCGTGCGCTCGGCCGCCGGCTCCGCCGGCACGGCCGCTGCCCCCGGCCGCCCGTCAACTGGCGCCGCACGGGCGGCCCCTGGTTCGGCAACCAGCTCATGTCCCTGACGCTGCGCGGCCGTTCGGCCCGGCTGCGGCTGGAACGGGCGCGCGCGGACGGAAGCCTGGCGACCGTGACGGAGTCCGACCTCACCCCGTGAGAACGGAGTCCGACCTCAGCGCGTGACGCGGACCGGCCACACCTCCGACCCCGCCCTCGTCCGTCAACGCCCGCATTGGCACGAGAATCCGACCAACCATCACAGCCTGCGTGGATTACGGCTGTTGAGCCGACCGGTGCCGGATGAGAGCGCGGGCCGGGTCGCCGTCACGCGCGCCCTCCGGGGGTGGATTCGGTCACACTTTCGGACGCTGACCCCTTGTGCGGAATCCGTCCGACGCCGGTGACCAGCGAAAGAACGCCTCAAGCGGAACCCACGCCATGGCTAAAAGTTGAACTTGCAAGCACCGATTAGGTCCGCCTAACGTAAGTCGCTCATTCGGTACCGCCGCCCCCACCGACCGGCCCTCTCCCCGTTCCGGACCGGCCCGACCGACCGACACCGAAGGAGCACCCCCCACATGTCCGCTCGCCTCAACACCGCACAGCCGTACGCCCTCGGCCTCTTCCGCATCGTCGTAGGCCTGCTCTTCGCCTGCCACGGGGCCGCCGCCCTCTTCGGCGTCCTCGGCGGCGCCTCCGGCAAGGGCGACACCATCGACGCCGGCGCCTGGCCCGGCTGGTACGCGGCCGCGATCCAGCTCGTCTGCGGCACCCTGGTCCTGCTGGGCCTGGGCACCCGGGCCGCCGCGTTCCTGGCCTCGGGCTCGATGGCGTACGCCTACTTCGACGTGCACCAGCCCCACGCCCTGTGGCCGATGCAGAACGGCGGCGAGGCCTCCGCGATGTTCTGCTGGGCCTTCCTGCTGCTGATCTTCACCGGCTCCGGCGCCCTCGGCCTGGACCGCCTCCTCGCCGGCCGCACGAGCCCCGAGCGGGAGCCGGCGGCACGCAAGGCCACCGTCTCGGCCTGATCCACACAAGACACGTCACCGCGGTCCGGTCCACGCCGGCCGCGGCGCACACCACCCGGGCCGCGCGGCGCCCGGGTGGTCGTCGTCCGGGACGCGGCGGACGGGCCCCGCAGACGAACGTGGTGAACGTGGCGTGCCGAACACACGAGCCCCCCGTGATTCCGCTGTCACACCCCCGGCGTACGCTGTATGGCTGTCATCGGCCGCATCTGCCGCTCCCCCGCGACGCAGCGGCTCGTCGGGCCGTCACGGGGGAGACACGGGGAGTCCGCGGTGTTGGAGAGTGTGGGGGCGCTGCTCGGCAGCCCCTGGATCTACGCGTTGGTCGGCCTGTCGGTCCTCCTCGACGTGTTCCTGCCGGTGCTGCCCAGCGGGGTGCTCGTCATCACGGCGGCCACGGCCGCGGCGGCGGGCTCGGGCGCGGCGACCGGCCGGGTCCCGCACGAGGTCCCGGACATCATGGTGCTGGTCCTCTCCGCCACGACCGCCTCGGTGCTGGGCGACCTGGTCGCCTACCGGCTGGCCTGGCGCGGCGGCGAGCGCCTGGACCGGGCGATCTCGCGCTCCCGCCGGCTGACCACCGCGCAGGAACGTCTCGGCGACGCGCTGGCCCGGGGCGGCGGCGCTCTGGTCGTCGTGGCCCGGTTCGCCCCGGCCGGCCGGTCCGTCGTCTCCCTCATCGCGGGCGCCGCCCACCGCCGCCCCCGCGATTTCCTCCCGTGGTCCGCCCTGGCCGGTCTCTCCTGGGCGGGTTACAGCGTCGCCCTCGGCTACTTCGGCGCCCACTGGCTGGGCACGACCTGGCTGGCCACCGGGGTGTCGGTGCTCGCCCTGTTCGGCGCGGGCGCCGGCGCGGCGTTCGTGATGCGCAGCCGCCCCGCCTGAGACGGACCGCCCCCGGACCTCGCCTCCTCGCCTCCTCGGGCTACGAGCATCTCTGCCGACCCTCAGGAGGGGCCGTCACGCGGCCGTCGGGCGGTGCGACCCGCGTACCTCCAGCCCGTCCAGCAGTTCGGCGGTGGCGGCGGCGATGACCTCGACCGCTCTGTCGAACACCTCCCGGTTGTGCTCGGCCGGCGCCCGGAAGCCGGACACCTTGCGGACGTACTGCAGGGCTGCGGCGCGGATCTCGTCCTCGGTCGCCTCCTCGGGCAACGCGGGCGGACGCAGCGTCTTGATACTCCGGCACATGCTCCGAGTCTCCCTCCTGTACGCCTGGACCGCGCTCCCCGTCACCGCTCGGGCGGCACGGGCGTCGATCGAGGCTCCTGCGTGGAACCGGCCGCGCGGCCGGTCGTGGAACCGGTCGTGGAACCGGTCGGGGGGCCGGTCGCCGGGCCGGTGCGCAGGTCGACGCACCAGTCGTTGGATCTGATCCGGTTCCCCTTCGGGTACTCGAAGTCGGCCTGCCCGAGCAACGTGAACCCGGCCGCGCGGCACACCGCGTTGGACGCGGGGTGATCCACGCCGGGGAACGCGTGCAGGGCGCCGTGACCACCGGTCAGCCGGACGACGTCCACGAGCGCCCGGGCCGCGAGGGCGGCGAGGCCTCTGCCCTGGAACTCGGGCAGGATCCCCCAGCCCGTCTCCCACACCGTCCCGCCCCGCCACTCGCGTTCCCAGTACCCGATCGAGCCGACGCTCTCCCCGCCGTCCGCGAGGGTGATCCGGTACATGCGGCCGGCGAACGGCTCCACGTAGCGCCGGTGCCGGTCGGCGAGCTTCTCCTCGCTCTCCGGACCCCCCAGGTGCTCGGTCATCTCGGGGCTGTTGGCACGTCGCAGCAGCCAGAAGTCGCCCTCCGACCAGGGAGTCAACCGCACCCGCTCCACGCCCGATCCGTCCATGTCCCCACCCTAGGGCCCGGGTCTGACACCGGTGCTCGACCGCAGTACGATCGCCGTCGACGCACCGAAGCCGTCGTCGGGGGCCGCCCCCGTCCGCGGCCCGTGCGGGGTGACGGCGGAGGGAGAGCGGTGCAGGGACGACGAACGAGCGGACCGGGCCGGCGCTCCGCGCCTCCCGTGCTCGCCTACGACGGGGACTGCGGCTTCTGCCAGTCCTGCGTCGACCGCATCCGCTCCCTCGCCGCACCGACGCTGGAAGCGGTTCCCTGGCAGTTCCTGCCCGCGGAGTCGACCGCGCCGCATCGCGCGCGACTGGACCGGGAGGTCCTGCTGCTGCGGGGCGACACGGTCCTCGCGGGCGGGGCGGACGCGGCGGCCCGCTGGCTGGGATCCTCGCCGGCCGGCGCGTACCGCGCGGTGGCGGCCGTCGTGCGGCTGCCCGGCGTCCGCGTCTGCGCCCGCGTGGTCTACCGCTGGGTGTCCCGCAACCGGCGCCGCCTGCCCGGCGCGACCCCCGCCTGCGCCCGGCCCCCCGCCTCCGCGCGGTGAGCCCGCTCGCGCGCCCACGCGTCCCGACCTGCGTCCTCACGCCCGGGTCCGCGCCCTCGCTCGCCGACGGTCACGCCCCGGACCGCTACGTCGAGATCGGTTCGCTCACCAAGGTCGTCACCGGCACCGCGCTGGTGCGGATGGCCGCCGCCGGGGTCCTGGCGCTCGACGACCCGGTCGAGCGCTGGCTCCCCGAAGCCCCCGCGACCGGGATCACCCTCCTCCACCTGGCCCGCCACACCTCCGGGCTCCCCCGGCTGCCGCCCGGACGCCTGCCCGCACGCGACCCGTACGCCGCGTTCGACGCCGCCGCCCTGCGGGCGCTCCTGCCGCGTCTGGACGCGCTCGTCACCGGCCCGCCCGGTGAGCGGGAGGAGTACTCCAACCTCGGGTACGCCGTCCTCGGCGCGGCCCTTCGCGCCGCCGCGCGCGGAGCGTCGTACGAGGAAGTGGTGGGCGAGCACGTGCTGCGCCCGCTGGGCGTCGCCGAGGTGGCCGTGCGCCCCGACCCCGGGCGGCGACTGCTCGCGCCGGGGCGGTTCGGCGGGAGCCGCGCGCCCTGGACGATGACCGGCGCGATCCTGCCCGCCGGAGGCCTCTGGGCCACGCCCCGGGCGGCCGCCGAACTGGTCGTGGGGCTGCTGGTCGAGCGCCGGCTCGGCGATCCCGCGCCGTCCTGGCAGGAGGCCGGCCGGCTGCGCTGGCACAACGGGGCCACCCGGCACGCCTCGCTGTTCACCGGCGCGACGGAGGACGGGAGTTGGGTCCTGGTCCATCGCCTCAACGCCGATCCGGACGCGACCGACCTGCTCGGCGTGGAGATCCTGCGGCAGGGCCGGCCCGGCTCCGCCGCGGCGGCGCCGCCCGCCGCCACCTGACCGAACGGACGTTCACACGAACACCCCAAAGGAGCTCGCTCCTCAAATTCGAACAGGCGTACCATTGCCGGGTGGCTACGACCTATGACTTTCCCAGCGACCTGCGCGCCGGTCAGGAGGAGCTGCATCAGGTCCGGGCCGAGCTTTCGGCCCTGCTGAAGCGGCTTCCCTGGTCGGTCGAGCCCCTGGACGGCTTCAGCGACGCCGGGGGCTGGCGCAAGACGGAGCGCCCCGCCTCCCCCGGCTGGACGGCCGACGAACAGGCGGAGGTGGAGAAGCTCCGCCGCCGGGAGCACGAGCTGGCGGTCTTCGTGACATGCCACCGCTTCTGGTCGGAGGTCGCGGCCGCGGACCGGGTCGACGCCCGCATGCACCTCAAGCACGCCCACGAGACCCAGCACCCGGACGACGGCTGACGGGCCCGCACGGAGGACGAGGGCGGGCTGACCGCATCCGCGCCCATCGGACACGACCGCGGCCCTCCGGAACGTTCCGGGGGGCCGCGGGGGGGCCGCCAGGCACGTACGGCGTCGTGC
>NZ_JBHVYK010000016.1:0-54101 GCF_042880855.1 Streptomyces sp. NPDC058291 | reverse complement strand
CCCCAGCCCCTGCCCCGCGTGTCGGGCCGCGGGCCCCGCAGGGTGCCCGCGGGGGGTCTGACCCCATCCGCACCATGGGCCCCCCTCGGCGCCCCTCCGTACCGTTCCGGAGGGCCGCGGTCGGGACGCCTGGCACGTCCGGCGTCGTCCTCGGTGGGCGCGGACGGTTTCGAACCGCCGACATCCTGCTTGTAAGGCAGGCGCTCTACCCCTGAGCTACGCACCCGAGACGAGTCGACAGCCTACATGGACCGGGGCCGTGCCCCGCAAACCCCTGTCGGGGGTTATCCCCACCCCGTGTCCGGGAGTCTGCCGGATCGTCCGGACGGCCCCGTCTCCCTAGGGTCGTAACCGCATCGTCCAGCAGCTCAGGGGGAGAACACCATGGCCCGTACGGCCCTTTCCGCCCGCGCGGTCCTCGTCACCGCGGTCGTCGTGGCCTTCGCCGCCGGCACGGCCGGCTGCGGCGCGTCCGCCGCCGACGACGAGCACCCCGACCACCGCTCCTTCGCCCTGCAGGGCTCCACTCTCACGATCGACTCCGACGACTCGGCGCTGGAGATCGTCGCGTCGGACGCGGCGAAGACGGGCACGGTCGCCGTCACCCGGTGGTTCGAGGGATCCGTCACCGTCGGCGAGAGCCCCGAGGTCACATGGTCGATGAAGGACGACCGGCTGACGCTGCGGCTGCACTGCTCGGGCGTGATCGCCGACTGCTCCGCCAAGCACCGCGTCGAGGTGCCCCGCGATGTCGCCGTGAAGGTCGAGGACGACGACGGCAGCGTCCGCGCGCAGGGCTTCCGGGAGGCGCTGAGCGTGCACGCCGCGGACGGCTCCGTGCACGTCACCGACTCCAGCGGGCCGCTGGACCTGCGCACGCAGGACGGCTCGGTGCGCGCCGAGGTCTCCTCGCGCTCGGTGCGCACCCGCACCGAGGACGGCTCGGTCCGCCTCGACCTGAGCACCGTGCCCGACCGGGTGGACTCCGTCAGCGGGGACGGGTCCGTCACGATCGCGCTGCCCGCGGCCTCCTACCGGGTGACCGCCGAGACCGGCGACGGCGGAGTGGACGTGTCCGTGCCGCGCGACGAGTCCAGCGCGCACGTGGTGAGCGCGCGCACCGCCGACGGCAAAGTCACGGTGCGGAACGCGAACTAACGGGCCCGTGTGTTCGTCCTTAACGGGTGGGAGAATGACACCGGGCAGGGCGGATCACAGCACGGGAGAGGGATGTGACGGCGACACCATCGCAGCCGTATTCGCCGTCGAAGCCGCGCGCACGGGCCCGTGCCCGCGGCCGTGCTCTGCGTGATTCCCTCGCCCTCGCCGTCCTTCCTCTCGTGCTCGCCCTGGCGCTGCCCGCCGCGTTCGCCGGCGGCGGCACCCGGCGCTGGTTCGGCGGGCGGGCGGAGGGGCAGCGGGCCGAGGCCCAGGCCGCGAAGGACGCGGCGGCGGCCGCCTTCTACGAGCTGGACAGCGCCCAACGCGACCTGCGGATCTCGATCGAGACGATCAGAGCGGTGGACGATACGCCGGCCGCCCGCCGCGCGGTGTCCGACTTCGAGGCCGTCGGCAGGCGCATCGACGAGGCCAGCCGCCAGTACATCGACGCCGTCGACGCCCACGACCTCGACCGGGACGACCTGGAGGCCGCCGCGGCGTCTCAGGCGCGCACCGAGCTGACCCGCGCCAAGGACGAGCTGGGCCGCGTCAAGCGGGAGCTGGACCGGTTCGCCGAGGGGCTGGGCCCGCTGCTCGGCAAGGCGGAGACCCAGCTGGCCCGTCTCGCGCCCGCCGTGGAACGGGCCCGGCAGACGCTGCTGGCGGCGTCGAACGCCCTGGACGCCGTGCGGGAGAGCGGGCTGAGGGCGGACGATCTGGCGGCGCGGCTGGCGGCGCTGGCGCCCGAGCTGACCAAGCTGAACCAGGGCGCGGGACAGCACGGGGTGCCGCTCACCCTGGAGCGGGCGGAGCGGGTCTCGCGGGAGGCCGAGGCGGTCCGGGTGGAGGCCGGGCGGCTGCCGGAGCGGGCCGCCGAGATCGACCACCGGCTGGTCTCGCTGCGCACCCGCGCGCAGGCGCTGACCACCCGCTCGGACCAGGTGGAGCCGATCCTGAGCGAGCTGCGGCGGCGCTTCTCCGCCGCCTGCTGGCAGGACCTCCAGCACGTCCCCGAGCAGGCCGGGGAGCACGTCCGGCAGGCCGAGGCCAAGCTGGACGAGGCCCGGGCGGCGCGCGACGCGCAGCGGTGGCCGGACGCGACCTCGCTGTTGTCGACGGCGCGGGCCCTGCTGAACACCACGGACGAGGCGGTCTCGGCCGCCGGTGACCGGCTGACCAGGCTCAACGCGGTCCAGAAGGATCCGCGGGCGGAGATCGACCGGACCAGGTTCGCGATCCGCGACGCCCAGCGGCTGGCCATGGCGGGCCGCAACACGCCCGATCCGCGGCACGCGCGTCCGCTGGACGACGCGGTGGCCCGGCTGGAGCAGGCGATCGTCACGCTGGAGGGCCGGCACCCCGACTACTGGCACTTCCTGACCGAGACGGAGGCCGTCCGGCGGACGGTGGCCGGCGTGGTGGCCGCCATCCGCGAGGATCGCGGCGCGGGGCACTGACGCCCGCGACGAGCACCGGGGCGGCCGCGGGGCGCGGGGGTTCGAGCAGGCGCGGGGACGGTTGAGCGGGCGCGGGACGTCGGCCCCCGGGCCGGCGCGGGACGCCGGGCTCGACGGGCCGGCGCGGGACGCCGGGCTCGACGGGCCGGCGTTGCCCGTCGGGCTCGACGGGCGGATATTGAGAGGGGTACGGCCTCGTCGGCCTGTCCCACCACGCCGGCACGACTCACCCTCCGGGAGGCGGAGATGGCGGCACACGCGGTGCGTTCCGAGTCGCGGCGTATCAGGTTCAACGACCATCTGCCGCTCGACCACCGGCTGAACCTGGTCTACCGCATCGGCGCCGGGCTCATGGGCCTGGGTCTGCTCGTCTTCGGGATCTTCGGCATCATCGACAAGATCGGCTTCTTCGACACCGGCGGGGACCAGGTGTGGAGCCTCAACACCAACGGCGCGCTCAGCTGGCTGTCGGTGGCCGTGGGGCTGTTGCTCTTCGTGGGCATGGTGATCGGCGGGAACTTCGCGTCCACGCTGAACATGACGCTCGGCGTCCTGTTCATCCTCAGCGGGTTCCTGAACATGGCCCTGCTGCAGACGGACTACAACTTCCTGGCCTTCGAGATCCAGAACTGCATGCTCAGCTTCGTGATCGGGATCCTGCTGATGGTCTTCGGGATGTACGGCAGGGTGGGTTCCGCCCTGCCGCACGACAACCCCTACTGGCGGTCCCGCCATCCCGACCTCGTGGAGGAGCGGGACCGCCACCGGGAGCTCAGGGAGAACTGGCCTTCCTCGTCGCCCCCGTCGTCCGATCAGGTGCGGTAGGCGTAGAAGTAGGCGGTCGGGTACGACGAGACGAGGCTCGCGACGGACCGGCGCAGGGTGTTGTTCGAGTGGTACGTCACGTACGGCACGCCGTTGCTCTTGGCGGTGACGATCATCGTGTGGTCCTTGGACCCGTCGCGGTCGAAGTCCATCTGGAGGACGTCGCCGACCTCGAGCTGGTAGACGTTGGCGAGCGGGGTGGTCCGCTTGGAGTTCTGCGCGAACCAGGACCACTCGTTGACGCCGACGAACGAGTCCGACTGGATGTCGGCGTTGCCGAACCACTTCGTGTAGTCGTACACGTAGCCGGGGACGTGCTTCCAGCCGCCGGCCTTCAGCGACTGGCTGACGAAGTTGGTGCAGTCGCCGCCCGCGGTGTGGTTGTTGTAGTCCGGGTAGTCCTTGTTGTACGTGTACACGTACTTCTCGGCGTAGGCCGCCATCGCCTTGTAGTCGTAGGCGGTGCCGGTCTTCGGGACGGCGACCGGGTTGCGGGTGGTGGCCGCGCGCGGGGCGTTCGGCATGGTGTCGTCGGCGGTGGTCGCCGTCTTGACCGAGACCGGCTTGGACAGCGTGTTCACCGCCAGACCGCCCTGGTCGGTGTCCCGGATGGTGGTGAGCTGCCAGTCGCCGTTCCGGTCGGCCCTGAAGGTCAGCTCGTGCGTGGCCTGGAACCCGGTGGTCTTCGGCGCGTTGCCGCGGGCCTGCGCGTAGGTCAGGGTCGTGGTCTCCGTGACGTCCGCCTTGGCCGTGCGGCCCGTCACGCGGGTGGCGTTCAGGGTGACGGTGGTGGTGGCCTCGCTGTACTTCTCGCCGGCCTTCGCCAGCTTGTCCTTGCGCTGCCCGAGGGAGGACAGGGTGGCGTCCTCGGTGCGGGCCGTGCCGGAGGACAGCTTGACGTCGCCGGAGAAGCCGTTGGCCAGCGGCTTGTCACGGTCGCCCTGGGCGCCGGTGACCAGCGCGTCGGTGCGGTCGGTGAAGACCGCGTCGGCGAGCCGCTGGAAGGTGGCCTTGGTCCGGGCGTCGACCGTGGGGTCGTCGACGACCGCGGCGCCCGCGGACCAGTTGGGCAGCAGTGCGACCCCGGCGACGACCGAGGTGGCGGCTGCCCCGAGTATCGTGACGCGGCGGCGCGTGCCGCTCAATTTCCTTGACTTCACTGGTGTTTCCCCTCTTGCCCCGGCGGAGGGATGCCGGGAGGGCATCTTTGCACGGGGTGTGCGGCGGTTGTGAAGGGGGTAGCGGTTGAGGTTTGGTTACGTCACCGCCGCCCCCGGGCGGGTCACTTCACGACTGTCGACCAGTCGGGATTCTGGGCCGGATCAAGGCTGCGCAGCCGTTCCAGCGTCGCGGGTGACTGGACGTCCATCCAGTCGGACAGCTCCTTGAAGGACACGCACCTGACGCCCTTCTTGGTGCACACGGTCTTGATGACCTCGTCGACGGCCTTCATGTAGATGCCGCCGTTCCACTCCTCGAAGTGGTTGCCGATGAACAGCGGGGCCCGGCTGCCGTAGTAGACCCGGTTGAAGCCCGCCATGTAGGCGTCGAGCGTCTCCTGCTCCCACTGCGGGTACTTGGCGGGGTCGCCCTCGGGCTCGCCGTCGGACTGGTTGGCGAGGAAGTTGAAGTCCATGGACAGGCCCTGGTACTTGCCGCCGTCGTACGGGAGCGCCTGGAGGGGGAAGTCCCACAGGCCGTTCTTCTTCGTGGGCCAGATCTGGAAGTCGCCGGAGGAACTGGCGTCGTAGCGCCAGCCGTAGGCCTTGGCGGCCTTGAGGAGGTTCGCCTGGCCCTCCAGGCAGGGCGCCCGGCCGCCGGTGACCTCCTTCTTGAAGTCGAAGGGCAGCGGGGGTATGTCCTTGTAGCCGGTGTTGGTCTTCCAGTTCTCCACGAACTTGTAGAACTGGTCGATCTCGCTCTTCCACTCGTCGACGCTCCAGAAGCCGCCGCCCTTGGCTCCGCAGAAGTGGCCGTTGAAGTGGGTGCCGATCTCGTTGCCCTCTTTCCACGCCTCGCCGAGCTGTTCCAGCGTGGTGCGGATGTGTTCGTCGGTCGGGTAGCTGATCGCGGCCGAGCCCACCGGGTGCTGGGGCGGGGAGTACAGGTCCTTCTTGCTCTTGGGCAGCAGGTAGATGCCCGTGAGGAAGAACGTCATGTTGGCGTTGTACTGCTCGCCGAGCTTGCGGTAGTGCTCGAAGAGACCGTCGTCACTCTGCAGCGCGCCGTCCCAGGAGAACACCACGAACTGCGGCGGCTTCTCGCCGGGCTTGAGCGGGACGGCCTTCAGCTGCCCCGTCTGCGGCCCGGTGTAGGAGGTGGAGCCGTCCCCCAGGACATGGGTCTTGCCGTCCCACTTCGGCTCCTTGGTGGCCTCCGCCGACGCCTTCTTGCTGTCCCCGGAGGAGGCGGTCGGCTGGGTGTGGGAGGTGCGGTTGAGCACCAGGTAGCCGCCGACCAGGGACGCGACGACGAGGAGCGCCGCCAGCGTGAGGAACCCCGGGTGCGTGGCAGCGGGGCGGCGCGTTGTTGCCGGGGCCTTGCGGCGGCGGCCCGACGGTGACTTCATGGGCGGATCATTCTCCGGGGTTCGGGGGCGCGGGTGCCGGTTCGGTGGTCAGCCGAGCGGGCTCATGGCACCTGACCAGATGCCGTACGGGACGCTGTCTCGGGTCGTGCCGGCGATGCCCTTCAGGGGAAGCGGTTCGAGGCTCTTGCCGAGGTCGATGCGGTAGACGACGACCGCCGTGGACACCGTCTTGGCCGTGCCGACGTACCAGGCGGCGGTGTCGTTCTGGGTGGTGCCCGCCTTCCCGGCGACCTGGCCGAGCGAGCCGGTCCGGGTGGACTGCGCCTGCGAGGCGGGCACGTCGTCCGGGTGGGCGGTGCGGAAGGAGTCCGCGAGCGCGGAGTTGACCTCCTCGGCCGCTTCGGCGCCGAACGCCCGGCTCGCGCTCGGCGTCTCCAGCGCGATCTTGGTGCCGTTCCTGGTGACCAGGCGCACCGAGTAGGGCTCGGTGTGCTTGCCGCCCGCGGCGAAGGTGGAGTAGCCGCTGGCCATGCGGATCGCGCTGGGCGTGACGCTGCCCGTGGACAGCGCGGGCACCTGGGCCCCGAAGCTGGAGGGCAGCAGCCCGGACTTCTCGGCGGTGGAGCGCACCACGTCCAGTCCGGTGTCCATGCCGAGCTGCATGAACGGCGTGTTCACCGACAGTTCCAGCGCGCGGTGCAGGGAGATCCGCCCGTAGGAGGTGCCGCCGTCGTTCCTGGCGGCCGCCTTCTTCCCGTTGCGGTCCCAGTACGGCCCCTCGGGCGTCGTCACCGGCACCGCGTCGTCGCCGTCGTAGAGCGTCTGTCCTGTGACCGTCTCGGTGTCCCCCTCGCGGGTCTTGTGGACGCCGTGCTCCAGAGCGGCCGCGTACACGAACGGCTGGAAGGCCGATCCGGCGGGGACGGTCGTGGCGTTGGACTCGTTGTAGCCCTGCGTACGGTGGTCGGGGCCGCCGTAGACGGCGAGGATCCGGCCGTCGGAGGCCACCGAGGAGGCGCCGAAGTGCGCGTCCTTGGCGTTCTTCGGGTCGTCCTTCAGGGCCTTCTTGCGGGCCGCGGTGACGGCGTCGGTGAGCTGGCTCTCGCGCTTCTTGTCGAACGTCGTGTAGATCTGGTAGCCGCCGAGGTCGTAGTCCTTGTCGGAGATGTCCCCGGCCTTCTTGGCGTACTGGGAGGCGAGCTCCACCAGGTAGTCGCTCTGCTGACCGGTGTCGTACAGCGGGTTCGTCTTGAGCGGCTCGGGGAACTTCTTGTACTTGGCGCGCTCGGCCTTGGACAGCTTGCCGATGTCGACCATGCGGTCCAGGGTCCACGACCAGCGCTCGACGGCCCGGGCGCGGTTGGCGGGGCCGAGCGTGGGGTCGTAGAGGCCGGCGCCCTTGAGGAGGGAGGCGAGGAACGCGGCCTCGCTCGCGTTGAGCTCGCCGACGTCCTTGCCGTAGTAGGCCTGGGCGGCGCGCTGGATGCCGTAGGTGCCGCGGCCGAACCAGCTGGTGTTGAGGTAGCCCTCGAGGATGTCGTCCTTGCTCATCTGGTTGTCGAGCTTGAGGGCGATCATCGCCTCGGTGAACTTGCGGCTGACCGTCTGGTTCTGGTTCAGGTAGACGTTCTTGACGTACTGCTGGGTGATCGTCGAGCCACCCTGGGTGTCGCCCTGGCCGATGGTGCGGAACAGGGCGCGGCTGATGCCCTTGAAGGAGATGCCGGGGTCGCTGTAGAAGCTGGCGTTCTCGGCGGCGAGCACCGCCCAGCGGACGTCCTCGGGAATGTCCTTCAGCGGCATCGCCTGGCGCTGGACCCATCCGGTGCGGGCCATCGGCGTGCCGTCGGCCCAGAAGTACACGTTGTCCTGCTGGGTGGCGTACGTGTTCAGGTTGTCCGGGATGTCGGTGGCCGCGTAGGCCACGACCAGGAGCATGCTGCTCAGTCCTATGGACGCGAGGACGCCGCCGAGGCACTGGCGCCAGGAGGGTATCCAGCGCCGCCAGTCGGTGCGGCCGGGCCGCGGGTACAGCGGGCGCAGCTTGCGGGCGTACGGCGTGACACGAGCCACATACGGCGTCAGGACGGCGATGAGGGGGGCCAGTCGGGGCCCCAGAGCGGCCCATATCCGGACATGGGGTGAAAGGCGCGGGGCCTTTCTCCTGTTCTTCGAAGAGCGCGTCTTGTCGTCGTCACCCTCTTCGGACATGTCCGGAAGCGCCGGTATATCCGACACCCGCAGTTGCATGGTCTCGTCCGCCTTGAAAGAGGCAGGAACCTTCAACTGCATGGTCTCGTCCGGCTTTTGGGGCTCCTCCCCCTGCCCCGCCTGGGTCACGACGCGTCTCCCTCCGCATTCCGTATTGCTCGCG
The DNA here is from genome assembly GCF_042880855.1 of Streptomyces sp. NPDC058291. Taxonomy (NCBI): domain Bacteria; kingdom Bacillati; phylum Actinomycetota; class Actinomycetes; order Kitasatosporales; family Streptomycetaceae; genus Streptomyces; species Streptomyces sp. NPDC058291. Next base: position 45,754 of record NZ_JBHVYK010000016.1, on the reverse strand, counting down.
GGCAGACGTACAGACTTACGAGGGCCTGACATGGTTGCCGTTGACGCGGCCGCAAACCTCGAACCCTCCCGACCTCGGGGTTCAACACGGCGCTCTCAAATTACCAGCGCCCTTCGCAAATTCTCCACATAAGTAATCGACAGAAGTGAACAGAGGTCAAAGTACTGACGCCACCACCGAGCATAGGGCCTTACTCTGACGGCATGCCTCGCTATGAGTACCGCTGCCGGACCTGCGGCGACACCTTCGAAGTCAGCCGCCCGATGGCACAGTCCGCCGACCCCGCCGACTGCCCCGCGGGCCACGACGACACAGTGAAGCTTCTCTCGACGGTGGCGGTGGGCGGCACGAAGTCCGCCTCCGCCCCCGCGCCCGGCTCGGGCGGCGGAGGCGGAGGCGGTGGCTGCTGCGGCGGCGGCTGCTGCGGCTGACCGCGGCGACGGCCGGGGCCGCCCGGCCGCTACCTGACGCGCGAGCCCTTCAGGAACTCCCGCAGGATGCGCTCGCCGGCCAGCACGCCCCGCTCGGGCAGGGCGGTGATCCGGGGGGCCGTCCAGGCCGCGTCGGCCAGCTCGCCGTGGCCCGGACGCCAGCCCCGGTCCGCCGCCAGCAGCAGATCGGCGTCGAGCAGCGAGTCGCCCGCCGCCAGCGTCAGTTCGGCGCCGGTGCGGAGGGCCACCTCGCGCACGGCCGCGCTCTTGGTCAACGGCTTGGGCACCGCGTAGATCTTGCGGCCCTGCAACGACACCGTCCAGCCCCGGCCCTCCGCCCAGGCCGCGAGCTCCTTCACCCACTCCTCGGGCAGCAGCTCGCGCTCCACGACCAGGTAGGCGAAGAGGTCCTCGGCGATCCGCTGCTTGCGCAGCCACAGCGGGTCCGCCGTCTTGGTCAGGTACTCCTGCACCTCCGCGAGCGGCGCGCACTCCGCGGCCAGCCGCGCGAGCACGGCCGCGTGCCAGTCCTGGTCGGTCGCCCCGTCGACCAGGAGATGGCCGCCGTTGGCGCAGATCGCGTACGCCGGCGGCGGGCCCGGCAGGTTGATGCGCTGGTACTGCTTGCGGGTGCGCGTGGTCGTCGGCACGAACACGGCCGTGTCGCCGAGCTCGGTCAGCAGCTGCGCGGACGTCTCCGTCATGAACGACAGCGGCCTCGCCTCGTGCACCTCCACGCACAGCAGCCGCGGCGCCCGCGCGTCCGGCATGGTCAGCGCCAGGGCGGCCGCCGAGTAGATGAGCGTACGGTCCAGGTCGCTCGCCACCAGCACCGGCATCAGACCGTCACCGCCCTGCCGTCGGCGCCGGTCGCCCCGCGGGTGTACTGCGGGTGGATGAGCCCCACGCAGGTGTACGGCAGGTCGCCGACCTCCTCGACGGGCACCCCTCGCTGCTCGGCGAGCAGGCGTACGTGGTCCAGGTCGGCGCCCGCCCCGGCCCGCGCCAGGATCTTCCACGGCACCCGGCGCAGCAGCACCCGGGTGGTCTCGCCGACGCCCGGCTTGACCAGGTTCACGTCGTGGATGCCGTACTCCTCGCTGATCCGCTCGACGGCCGCCCAACCCTCCCAGCTCGGCGTGCGGTCCCCGGCCAGCAGCTCCTTCACCGCGCCGGCGACGGCCTCGGCGACCTCCGGGAAACGGGCGGCGACGGCGTCGAGGAAGGCCACCGAGACGTCCGTGCCGGCCAGCTCGCGGTAGAACTTCGCGCCGTGGAAGTCGTCGGGTCCGACCAGGTCGGCCCGCAGCACGGTCCGCGAGATGAGCCCCGAGACGGTCGAGTTGAGGCAGGCGGACGGGATGAGGAAGTCGTCGCGGGTGCCGAAGGTGCGCACGCACGAGCCGGGGTCGGCCAGCACCGCGATCTCGGGGTCGAAGCCGGCCGCTCCGCCGCCCGCCTCGAACTCCTCGACGGCCGCGGCCAGTTCCCGGGTGATCGCGCCCTTGCCGGTCCAGCCGTCCACGAAGACGACGTCCCGCGGGTCGTGATGGGCGGCCAGCCAGCGCAGCGCGTTGGCGTCGATCCCCCGGCCGCGCACGATGGACACCGCGTAGTGCGGCAGGTCGAGTCCGTGCCGGAACTGCGCCCAGCGGCGCATCAGCACGCCGACGGGGGTGCCGGCCCGGGCCAGCGAGACCAGGACGGGCCTCGGCGAGCGCTCCGCGATCACGGTGTCCGTGACGACGCCGACGGCCTGTGCGATCCGCGCCGACGAGGTCTGCAGAGCCGCGTGGAACAGCTCCTGGTACTGCTCGCTGGGCTGGTACTCGACGGGCAGCGACTCCGCGTAGTGCGCGCCGCCGCTCTGGATGGCCTCCTCCCGCTCCTCGGTCGGCGCCTCCAGCGTCACGTCCGAGAGGTCCTGGAGCAGCCAGCCGACCTCCTCGGGCGCGTACGAGGAGAAGGCGGGGCCGCGGAGGGGCTCGGGCAGCATGGCGGGTCTCTCTTCAGACAGGGCGGCTACGTACAGCGGCTCGGGGACGTACGAGGGGACGACCGCGAGGACCACGTGCGGCGTGTGCGCGGCGAGCTGGGACAGCAGGCCGTCCGGGGCGTGCAGCTCCGGGGTGTCGGCCACGGAGTCCACGACGGCGACGACGGCGTCGAAGCCTGCGTCCGCGACGTTATAGGCATAGCGCTCGCCGGGTCCGTCGGCCGGGTCGTCGTGGGCCGGGAATACGAGACGGCTGCGGATCGCGTAGCCCGGGTCGGCGACCGCGAGGACGGGCGAGCGGGTGGTGGTCGAGTAGCGGACCTCGGCGGGGACGCTCCCCTCCAGCTCCAGGGCCAGTCGGAGCGGCGCGTACATCAGCTCCTCGAAGCCCAGCACGAGGACGCGCCGCGCGTCCTCGGGTATCGCCTCGGCGAGGCGGGCCGTCATGGCGGGGAGGGCGGTCTCCAGGCGTGTGCGGTGTCGCGGGGTGAAGCCGTGCCGGCCGCCGTCGGGGAGGCCGCGGGGCCAGAAGAGGTCCACGCGGCTTGTCCGGCCCACCGGCCGCGTCTGCCGCATCCGGTTGTCGTCCGGGTGCAGGTGCGGTGTGGCCGGTCGCGCAGTTCCCCGTGCCCCGAGGGGGTCGGACTTCACGTCGGCTTCGAGGTCGACGGCCTTCTCCAGGGGCGCGCGGCCCTGTGCGAGGGGCCCGCGCGGACCGGCGGACGGCCGGCCGTCGCTCGCGGGGCCCTCGGCCTCGTACCGCGCGACCAGCTCCTGTCCCTTCTCCAGCACCCCCTCGGGGAGCCGCACCGAGCCGGAGGCGGTGGCGATCAGATCCACCCGGGCGTCGATCTCGCGGGCGAACTCCGCCAGCCGGCCCGCGTCGGCCGCCGAGCGCATGTCGACGAGGGCGACGACGACGTACCGCCGTCGCGGATACCGCTCGTGCAGCTCGCGGATCGTGTTCAGGACCGTGTTGCCGGTGGAGAACTCGTCGTCGACCAGGACCAGCGGGCCGTCCCCGACCAACAGCGAGGGGTCCTCCGGGAGCAGCAGGTGGGAGGTGGCGTGGGAGTGCGACTCCTCGAAGCCGCCGGCGGTGACGACGCCCGCCACGGGGCGGCGGGTGGAGTGCAGGTAGGGGGCCGTTCCCAGGCCGTCGGCGACACAGTGGCCGAGGCCGGTGGCGGTCTCCGCGTAGCCCAGGACGACCGCGCGGGCCGCCTCCTCGGCGCCGAGGAGCTCGCGCACCCGGCGGCCCAGCGTGAAGCCGTGCCCGTGCACCACGGACGGTGACTGCGGGACGTGCTTGCCCAGCACGTGGGAGACCAGCAGATGCGCCCGCTTGGGGTTGCGGCGCAGCGCCAGCCCCAGCAGGTCCGTCAGCGAGTCGTCGCCGACGAGCTCGACGCCGAGCCGCTCGGCGACCCAGGTCCCGGACCAGATCGCGTCGTCCCCGTTGTTCACTGCGTTGTTCATGCGTCCCTTGTGGATGAGATGGGTGTTCAGCCGGGTATGCCGGCGGCGAGCAGGTCGACGAAGCTGACGTCCTCGTGGGCGACGCCGAAGACCTCCGCGCGGAGCATGGTGCGCTCGGCCCAGGCGCGGTGTGGTTTCACCTCGTTCATCTTGTTCGTGTACTGCGAGCGCAGGACACCTCCGCCGCCGCGTTCCGGCCGCAGGATGTCCGCCGCGTCGCTGTACTCCTCGTGACTGACCACGGACAGTGCGTGCACGGCCGGCACGTGCGAGGGGTGGATGCAGGTCTTGCCGAGCAGACCGTTGGCGTGGTCGAGGGAGATCTCACGCAGCAGTCCGTCCATCGCGTGCTCGATCAGTCTCTCGCGCAGCTCCACGGCCTGTCCCTCCAGGAAGGGGCTGTGCCGCAGCATCGGCTTGAACATGCGCTCGGGGACCCGGAAGTACTCCCAGACCGGGCCGGTCACCGTGAATCCGGTGCCGTCGGCGCGTCCCAGCATGTTCACCACGTCGGCGATCACCGAGGCGACGATCTGGACGTCGTAGGCGGTCATGTCGGGCGCTCTGCGCAGCCCGTAGGAGGAGCAGAAGTCGGTCACGCCCAGGCGCAGCGCGAGGACCCGGCTGCGGTACTTCTCGACGGCGCGGGCGATGCCCTCCAGGGCGTCGACGCGCGACTCGCGGTACATCAGCTCGGGCGTCTCCAGCACGGGCATGCCGAACAGCCGGCGGCCGCTCGTCGCCTCGGCGTCGGCCAGGGCCTCCAGGAAGGGGATGCCCCGTTCCTCCGTGAACTTCGGGAAGACGAACCCGCTGAGCAGCTCGGCGGTGGCCCCCAGGCGCCGGACCAGGTCGGGGATCTGCTCGGGCGTGCGCACCCGGATGAACAGCAGCGGCTGCTCCAGGCCCGGCCGGGTCGCGAGGTCGGCGAACTGGCGGACCAGGTTCTCCTCGCCGGCCTCGACGTCCTCGTCGCCGATGGAGTCCTCCAGGCACAGCACCATCGACACGACGCCGCGCTCGGTCTGCTTGACGATGTCGTCCGCCAGGCGGGGCCGCGTGGCCGGGCTGTAGAGCGTGGCTCCCAGGGCGGCGGAGAGCAGCTTGGCCGGGGAGCCGGCGTCGAAGACGCAGGGCTCCCGGTAGAAGAGGCGGTGCCGCACCTCAGGGGCGAGGTGCCCGAAATGACGCATGAATCTCCCCCGTGGTGCAAGGTAAGGCGATGGATTCGGCAAGAGGTGGCCGGTAATAGTACGTAGGGATCCGTGTCGCGGGTTCCCACCGGTCATGAACTTCAGGTAACTCGGACCCGCACACTCGTGTGCGGGTCCCCGAGTACCCCGCATTGTCGTGAGCAGGCCCGAGAAGGCAGGATGACCGCATGACGCACGCGATGCTGAAGGGGTCGAACGTCCCGCTGGAGGCCACCACGGTCCGCGCCGTGCTGCGCTGGACCCCCGGGCAGGGGGTCCCGGACGTCGACGTCTCGGCGCTGCTCCTCGGTCTCGACGGCCGCGTGCGCTCCGACGAGGACTTCGTCTTCTACAACCAGCCCCGGCATCCGTCCGGGAAGGTGTGGCGGCTCGGCAAGAAGCGCGTCGCCGAAGGCCTTACCGACACCATCCAGACGGATCTCTCCGGTGTCGAGTCCGGCGTCGGCCAGATTCTGCTGGTCGCTTCGGCGGACGGCGTCACGTTCGACCGCGTACGTTCCCTCAGCATCCTGCTGTACGACGCGGCAGCCGACGGCGAGCCCCTGGCCACCTTCGACATCCGCCCCGAGACGGGTGAGGAGACGGCCCTGATCTGCGGTGAACTGTACCGGCGTGGCGAGGGCTGGAAGTTCCGCGCCCTGGGCGAGGGCTACTCCAACGGCCTCAAGGGGCTGGCCACCGACTTCGGCATCTCGGTGGACGAGTCGGAGGAGGCCGTCGCCGACCCGGCGCCGGCCCAGGAGCCGCAGACCCCCGGCCCGTCCCAGCCGCTGCCGCCGGAGCAGCCGGCGTCGGCCGTGCCCCAGCAGCAGCCCGCCTACGGCTACCCGGCGAACCTGCCGACGTACGGCTACGGCTACCAGGACGGCGCCTTCCGCCTGCCGCCGCAGGGCCCGCAGTTCATCGGGCGGTGAGACGCGGGCGGGCCGGCGCGGGCGCCGGGACGAGCGCCGCGCGGCGCTACTTCCCGGCCTTCGCCTTGTAACCCCGCCCCCACTGCAGCCCCCACCCGTAGAGCCGGTCGAGTTCCGCCTGGAAGCCGTAGACGAAGCGCACCTCGCGCCGCACGATCAGCTCGTCCTTGACGTTCTCGATCATCACCACCGCGCAGGAGCGGGCCTGCGGATGGCGCTCGTCGAGGCCTATCTCGATCCGCGGCCCGTTGCTCGGGTAGAGCGTGACGATCGCGTGCGTGCGGTCGAAGGCCGGCGTCTGGTCGTAGATGTAGACGAAGACCAGCAGCCGCTTGATCTGCTCGCGGTGGTCGAGGTTGACGTACATCGTCTCGCCGGAAGCCGACCCGAACCGGTCGTCTCCGCTCAGCTTCACGTAGGGTGCCGCGTTCACGTCGCCCAGCAGGCCGCCCAGCGGCTGGACGACGCCCTTGGTGCCGTCGGCCAGCTCGTACAGGCAGCCGAGGTCGAGGTCGACGTTGACCATGCTCTGGCTGTGCTCGATGACCTCCGGGGGCCGCAGCGCCTTGAAGGGATGGCGCAGCAGGCTCTCCCGCTGCGGCCCGCCGATGTCGGACGTCCGCATCCGCCAGGCCAGGTTCACGCGCAGGTTGCCGGTCGCGGCTCCCTGTTTGGTCAGCGACACCGTGTGGTGCCGCTTGGTCAGCTCGATCGCGTTGGTGGCCGCGCTGCCCGAGTCGAAGTCGGCCGCCCTGCTGCCCAGAAGTCCGTCGAAGAATCCCATTTCTCGCCCCCCACATCCCCGTCCACGGCGCCCGCCGGGACAGACCGGCGGGGCGGCCGCGTGCAGGACAGTGTCCGCACCGGCCGCCCCGCTCAGAGCGTTCCTCACTCGGCGTGCGGTCACACCCCGGACGAGACCTCAGTCTTGTCGTCCGAGCCCGCCGCTTTTCCCTCTGCCGCTGCCAGGGCCCGGTTGCGGCGCACGGAGGACCAGAAGGACCAGGCGATCAGGACGACGCCGACGAGGCCGGTGATGACCTCGTTGATCTGGTACTGGATGGTGACCATGAGGAGCACGGCGAGGGCGCCGATCGCGTAGTGGGCGCCGTGCTCCAGGTAGACGTAGTCGTCCAGGGTGCCCTGGCGGACCAGGTACACGGTCAGCGAACGGACGTACATCGCGCCGATGCCCAGACCCAGGGCCATGAGCACGATGTCGTTGGTGATGGCGAACGCGCCGATCACGCCGTCGAAGGAGAACGACGCGTCCAGGACCTCCAGGTAGAGGAACATGAAGAACGCGGCCTGACCGGCGAGGACGACCGGCGAACGCTTCTTGCCGGTGCGCGCGGCCTCTTCCTCCTCGTCGTGCTCCCGCTCCTCCTCTTCCTCGAGCTTGTCCTCGAAGTAGCCGGAGAGGCCGCCGACGACCATGTACGTGATCAGACCGGCGATGCCGGAGATCAGGACCGTCTGCGCCTTGTCGGCGTGCGCCCCGCCGTGCTGGTGGGCGTGGGTGGCGAAGGTGAAGGAGGTGATCAGCAGGACGATCAGCGCGATGCAGACCGACAGCATGTCGACCTTGCCGAGCTTGGCGAGCGGGCGCTCGATCCAGCGGAGCCACTGGATGTCCCGGTCCTCGAAGATGAAGTCCAGGAAGATCATCAGCAGGAACATGCCGCCGAAGGCGGCGATCGAGGGGTGGGCGTCGGTGACGAGCTGCTGGTACTTGTCCTTGTCGTTGAGCGCGAGGTCCACCGCGTCGATCGGACCGATCTTGGCGCTGATGGCGACGATGACGACGGGGAAGACCAGCCGCATGCCGAAGACGGCGATGAGCACGCCGACCGTGAGGAAGATCTTCTGCCAGAAGGCGCTCATCTTCTTCAGGATTCCGGCGTTGACCACCGCGTTGTCGAACGACAGCGAGATCTCGAGGATGGTGAGGATCGCGACGATCCCGAGAGCCTCCCACCCCCCGTAGAAGACCGCTGCGACCAGGCCGAGCGCGGTGACCGCGAACGACCAGCCGAAGGTTTTCAGAAGCACTGGCTACCCAATCCCTGTATCGGGGGCACCTCCCAGACGGAGTCTGGGGGAGGGTCTCCCCCGCGCCGCACTCGGCTTTACGAAACGTTGACTATCAGTTGCAGAGTCTAAGGGTCGATCGTCGCGTGCGGTACGGGTGACCCCGTACCCGTCGGTAGCCGGGAGGCCGGGGGACCCGAGGTGCGCTACGAGACGTTGACCCCGAAGTCCAGGGCGATGCCCCGCAGTCCCGACGCGTACCCCTGTCCCACGGCCCTGAACTTCCATTCGCCCTGATACCGGTAGAGCTCGCCGAAGATCATCGCGGTCTCCGTGCTGGCGTCCTCGCTGAGGTCGTAGCGGGCGAGTTCCTGGCCGTCGGCCTGGTTGACGACCCGGATGAAGGCATTGGCGACCTGGCCGAAGGTCTGGCCCCGCTCGTCGGCCAGGTGGATGGAGACCGGGAAGACGATCTTGTCGCACTGCGGCGGCACCTTGGGGAGGTTCACCAGGAGCGACTCGTCGTCGCCCTCGCCCTCACCGGTGAGGTTGTCGCCGGTGTGCTCGACCGAGCCGTCCGGGCTCTTGAGCTGGTTGTAGAAGACGAACCACTCGTCCCCCATCACCCGCCCGTCGGTGCACAGCAGCGCGCTGGCGTCCAGGTCGAAGGGGGCTCCGGTGGTGGAGCGCGCGTCCCAGCCGAGTCCGACCATCACCTGAGTGAGGTTCGGCGCGGCCTTGGACAGGGAGACGTTGCCTCCCTTGGCGAGCGTGACGCCCATGTTGCTGGTCCTCCCCTAGGTGGTGCTCGGTGCTGCTTCTTGGTTGTCCTGCACGTCCGGCGCCGACCGTAAACGGTGCGGCGCCGGACGGACGGACGTTCAGGCGACTTCGGCCCTGCGGTGGCTCAGACGTTGACGCCGAAGTCCTGCGCGATGCCGCGCAGGCCCGACGCGTAGCCCTGGCCGATGGCGCGGAACTTCCACTCCGCGCCGTGCCGGTAGAGCTCGCCGAAGACCATGGCGGTCTCGGTCGAGGCGTCCTCGCTCAGGTCGTAGCGGGCGATCTCCGCACCGCCGGCCTGGTTCACGACGCGGATGAACGCGTTGCGGACCTGGCCGAAGGACTGCTGACGGTTCTCGGCGTCATAGATCGAGACCGGGAAGACGATCTTCTCGATGTCGGCCGGGACGGCGGCGAGGTTCACCTTGATCGCCTCGTCGTCGCCCTCGCCCTCACCGGTGGTGTTGTCACCGGTGTGCTCGACCGAGCCGTCGGGGCTCTTGAGGTTGTTGAAGAAGACGAAGTTGGCGTCGCTGCCGACCTTGCCCGAGCTGTTCAGCAGCAGTGCGCTGGCGTCCAGGTCGAAGTCGGTGCCGGTCGTGGTGCGCACGTCCCACCCCAGACCGACGATGACCGCGGTCAGGCCCGGGGCCTCCTTCGTCAGCGAAACGTTGCCGCCCTTGCTGAGGCTGACTCCCACGAGTCCTCCATTGGTGTCCTGGGGCGGGGAGCCCCGTCGAGCATCGGATATCGGATCAACGAGTCGATCCTACTGACGGGTTCCCGCCCTACGCAGGCCCCGCACCCGAGAATCCCAGGGTGTCGGCGTCCAGGAATCCCAGGGTGTCGGCGTCCAGGGTCCGCGAGTACCGGACCGGCGGGATCAGAGGGTGTCGAGCGCCTTGACGTAGGCGCCGAGGTCGCGGGCGTCCGGCAGCGCGTTGACGACCGTCCAGCGCACGACGCCCTCCTTGTCGATGACGAAGGTGCCGCGCACCGCGCAGCCCTTGTCCTCGGCGAAGACGCCATAGGCGCGGGAGACCTCGCCGTGCGGCCAGAAGTCGCTGAGCAGCGGGTACTCCAGGCCTTCCTGCTCGGCGAAGACGCGCAGGGTGTGGATGGAGTCGTTGGAGACGGCGAGCACCTCGGTGTCGCGGTCCGCGAACCTCGGGAGGTTGTCGCGCACCTCGCACAGCTCGCCGGTGCAGACGCCGGTGAAGGCGAAGGGGTAGAAGATCAGGACGACGTTCTTGCTGCCCCGGAAGTCGGAGAGCCTCACGTCCCGGCCGTGGTTGTCCTTGAGCTCGAAGTCGGGGGCCTTGTCGCCGACCTGGATCGCCATCGCCTGGATGTCCCTTCGTGGGCTGTCTGGGTGGAACCAGCCTACGCAGTGATCACCGGAGCCGACGGACGGGCCGGGCCGCGGGGGCCCGGCCCGTCCGGGCTCGATCACTTCTCGGACGTCACTCCCTGGACGTCACTTCTTGGACTTGGCCGCCTTGGGCGTCACCAGCCGGCTGCCGCTCCAGTCCTTGCCCACGCTGACGCTCTTGCTGGCCGACAGACCCGCAGTCGTCGCGGCTTCGGAGATGTCGCTCGGCTCCACGTATCCCGTTCGGCCGGTCTTCGGCGTCAGGAGGAGGATCGACCCGCCTTCTTCGATGTACGTGGTGGCGTCCACCAGCGCATCCGTCAGGTCTCCGTCATCGTCGCGGAACCAGAGCACTACGGCGTCGGCGACGTCGTCGTAGTCCTCGTCCACCAGATCGCTGCCGATGACTTCCTCGATGGACTCGCGGAGCTCCTGGTCGACGTCGTCGTCGTAGCCGATCTCCTGGACCACCTGCTCGGGCTGGAAACCCAGCCTGACGGCAGGGCTGGTCCGCTCCTCCGCGTGGTCCGCGGTCGCGCTCACGGGTTGCCTCCTGATCATGTTTCGGATGGGGTGCCCCCCGGGCCCGTCCAGGGCGTGGGGGAAACTCAGCCACGCGCGTGCGCGCAGCATTGGCCGTAGTCCACACGGGCGGGACGGATCGCGCAAGTACCCGGCGGTTCGGACCGCCGAAACGGTGACGATCCTGGCCGTGTCGACGCAACTCCAGGCACTCGATGGGGACAGATGGTGACGTACACCACACCTACTTGCCCTGTTTGCGCATTTGAGAACCATCCAAGGGTACGAGATTCGAACGGGTGCCGGTTACCTAGGGGTAGAGATGACGTTTGCGGCCCCTAGGTAGACGATGGGGGCGGTGCAGCTACTGGACAAGCAGCTCGATGCCCGCCGGACCCCCCAGCGGGAGAAACAGCCCCACACAGCCCTCTGACAGGTAAGGAACAGCGTGGCTTCCGGATCCGATCGCAACCCGATCATCATTGGCGGCCTTCCGAGTCAGGTTCCTGACTTCGACCCCGAGGAAACCCAGGAGTGGCTCGACTCCCTCGACGCCGCGATCGACGAGCGCGGCCGGGAGCGGGCCCGCTATCTGATGCTGCGCCTGATCGAGCGGGCCCGCGAGAAGCGCGTGGCCGTGCCCGAGATGCGCAGCACGGACTACGTCAACACCATCCCCACCAGGGCCGAGCCGTTCTTCCCGGGCAACGAGGAGATCGAGCGCAAGATCCTCAACGCGACCCGCTGGAACGCGGCGGTGATGGTGTCCAGGGCCCAGCGCCCGGGCATCGGCGTGGGCGGTCACATCGCCACCTTCGCCTCCTCCGCGTCCCTCTACGACGTCGGCTTCAACCACTTCTTCCGCGGCAAGGACGAGGGCGACGGCGGCGACCAGGTCTTCTTCCAGGGCCACGCCTCGCCGGGCATCTACGCGCGCGCGTTCCTGCTCGACCGGCTCAGCGAGGACAACCTGGACGCGTTCCGCCAGGAGAAGTCGAAGGCGCCGCACGGGCTGTCCTCGTACCCCCACCCGCGTCTGATGCCCGACTTCTGGGAGTTCCCGACGGTGTCGATGGGCCTCGGCCCGATCGGCGCGATCTACCAGGCGCGGATGAACCGTTACATGCACGCGCGCGGGATCGCCGACACGTCGAAGTCGCATGTGTGGGCGTTCCTCGGCGACGGCGAGATGGACGAGCCGGAGTCGCTCGGCCAGCTGACCATCGCCGCCCGCGAGGGCCTGGACAACCTGACCTTCGTCGTCAACTGCAACCTGCAGCGGCTCGACGGCCCGGTGCGCGGAAACGGCAAGGTGATCCAGGAGCTGGAGTCGGTCTTCCGCGGCGCCGGCTGGAACGTCATCAAGCTGATCTGGGACCGGTCCTGGGACCCGCTGCTCGCGCAGGACCGCGACGGCATCCTCGTCAATCGGATGAACACGACTCCGGACGGCCAGTTCCAGACCTACGCCACCGAGTCCGGCGCCTACATCCGCGACCACTTCTTCGGCGACGACCAGCGGCTGCGCGCGATGGTCGAGGGCATGACCGACGACCAGATCCTGCACCTGGGCCGAGGCGGTCACGACCACAAGAAGATCTACGCGGCCTTCAAGGCGGCCGTGGAGCACACCGGCCAGCCGACGGTCATCCTCGCCAAGACGGTCAAGGGCTGGACGCTGGGCCCGAACTTCGAGGGCCGCAACGCCACGCACCAGATGAAGAAGCTGACGGTCGCCGACCTCAAGGGCTTCCGCGACCGGCTGCACCTGCCGATCTCCGACAAGGAGCTGGAGGGCGGCCTCCCGCCGTACTTCCACCCCGGCCGGAACTCGGAGGAGATCCAGTACATGCACGACCGCCGCAAGGGCCTCGGCGGTTACGTGCCGACCCGCGTGGTGCGCTCGAAGCCGCTCGCGCTGCCGGACGACAAGACGTACGCGACCGTGAAGAAGGGCTCGGGTCAGCAGTCGATCGCCACAACCATGGCGTTCGTGCGGCTGCTCAAAGACCTCATGCGGGACAAGGAACTGGGCAAGCGGTTCGTGCTGATCGCGCCGGATGAGTACCGCACCTTCGGCATGGACTCGTTCTTCCCGAGTGCGAAGATCTACAACCCGCTCGGTCAGCAGTACGAGTCGGTCGACCGGGAGCTGCTGCTGGCGTACAAGGAGTCCCCGACCGGGCAGATGCTCCACGACGGCATCTCGGAGGCCGGCTGCACGGCGTCGCTGATCGCCGCGGGCTCGGCGTACGCCACGCACGGCGAGCCGCTGATCCCGGTCTACGTCTTCTACTCGATGTTCGGTTTCCAGCGCACCGGTGACCAGTTCTGGCAGATGGCCGACCAGCTGGCGCGCGGATTCGTCCTCGGCGCGACCGCCGGCCGTACGACCCTGACCGGCGAGGGCCTGCAGCACGCGGACGGCCACTCGCAGCTGCTCGCCTCGACGAACCCGGGCTGCGTCGCCTACGACCCGGCGTACGGCTTCGAGATCGCGCACATCGTGCAGGACGGCCTCAGGCGGATGTACGGCAGCTCCGCCGAGCATCCGCACGGCGAGGACGTCTTCTACTACCTCACCGTCTACAACGAGCCCATCCAGCACCCGGCCGAGCCGGAGAACGTGGACGTCGAGGGCATCATCAAGGGCGTCCACCGCTTCAGCGAGGGCGTGTCGGGGTCGATCCCGGCGCAGATCATCGCCTCCGGCGTCGCCGTGCCGTGGGCGGTCGAGGCGCAGAAGATCCTCGCCGAGGAGTGGGACGTCCGGGCGGACGTCTGGTCGGCGACCTCCTGGAACGAGCTGCGGCGCGAGGCCGTCGAGGTCGAGCGGCACAATCTGCTGCACCCGGAGGAGGAGCAGCGGGTGCCGTACGTGACGCGCAAGCTGGCCGGCGCCGAGGGGCCGTTCGTGGCCGTCTCGGACTGGATGCGGTCGGTGCCGGACCAGATCGCCCGCTGGGTGCCGGGCCCCTACCAGTCGCTGGGGGCGGACGGCTTCGGCTTCGCCGACACCCGCGGGGCCGCTCGCCGGTTCTTCCACATCGACGCCCAGTCGGTGGTCGTCGGCGTGCTCACCGAGCTGGCCAAGGAAGGCAGGATCGACCGGTCGCTGCTGAAGCAGGCCATCGACCGGTACCAGCTGCTGGACGCGTCGGCGGCGGACCCGGGGGTCGCCGGGGGCGACGCCTAGCGGCCACGCGCGCGAGGGGCGGGGGGAGCTTCCGGCTCCCCCCGCCCCTTACTCGTTCTTTACTATGCGGACATGCGACGACGAACGGCACAGGACCGGCAGGACCGGTGGGAGCAGTGGACCCAGCGGCCGTTGCTGGCCCTCACCGTGGTGTTCGCCGTCGCCTACGCGGTGCCGATCGTGGACACCTCGGCCGGCCGCCCGCTGACGGTCGCCTGCACCTCGGTGGAGTGGGCGGTGTGGGGGGCGTTCGCCGCGGACTACCTGGTCCGGCTGGCGCTGACGCCCGAACGGCGCCGGTTCGTGCGCAGCCACTGGCTGGACCTGTGCGCGGTGGTGCTGCCGTTGCTCCAGCCGCTGCGGCTGCTCCGGCTGGTCGCGACGCTGCTGCTGGTGGGGCGGCGGGCGCGGATGGCCTCGCAGATCCGCATGACGACCTATGTGGTGGGGGCGGTCGTCGGGCTGCTGATGTTCGGCTCGCTGGCCGTGCTGTCGGTCGAGCGGGGGTCCCCGGACGGGAACATCCGCACACTGGGTGACGCCCTGTGGTGGTCGTTCACCACGATGACGACCGTGGGATACGGCGACCACTCGCCGACCACCGGGCTGGGACGGATCATCGCCGTCGGGTTGATGCTCTCCGGGATCGCGCTGCTCGGTGTGGTGACCGCGAACATCGCGGCGTGGTTCATCGAACGGTTCGAGAAGGACGACGTCGAGGAACGCGCCCAGACGGCGGCGATCCTGGCGCTGACGGAGGAGGTGCGGGCGCTGCGGCAGGAGGTCGCGGCGCTGCGGGACGGGGTCCGCGAGGCCCGGCCGCTGACCACCCGCCACCCCTCGGGGTAACGGCGGGGCGACGGGGAGGCCCGGCCGACTCAGAGCAGCCCGTTGCCGGATCCCGTCGCGCCTGCCAGCCAGACGATCGCGAGCAGTGTGTCGATCGCGCCCAGGACGACGGCGACCAGGGCCGGGACCGGGCGGGAGCCCGCCCAGCTGCGGCCCATGGCCAGCCAGCCGCAGACGATCGCCGCGGGGCCGAGGACGATCCCCAGCGCGAAGAATCCGGCGACCGCGCAGACGAGGCCGATGATGCCGAGCGTCGCGCGATCCGGCCCGGACTGTGACCCCGTGCGGCCACTCGAACGGGGGTACCTGCGGGCGCCGTTTCCGAAGCCGGCCATCGTCAACTCCCTGGATTCCGGGGCTGTTCGATGCTCGGGTACCCGCGACACGGGGACTATGCCCCGCAGTTGCCGGGCAGTCGGCGCGCTGTCCCCCTCCGGCAGCGCGCCGCGGCCCTGACCGCCCTGCCATCCGGAGGGCATGACTAACTGTGACCTGCGGCGTGTGCCGGATGCGAGGAACCTTTAGCGTTGTCACCCTGATAGGGGAATTTCGTTGACATCCCGTCAGGTTCGACCGGTCGGCGGTAAGCGCCTCAGATGTGGCCCACCCCGGCGCCCGCGTCCGCGTTCTCCCCACGCTTGGTGAAAAGCGCGACGACGACGGCGACGACCGCGACCCCGGACGCCACCAGGGACGCCAGGCTCATGCCGGAGATGAACGTGTCGTGGGCGACGTCGGCGATCTTCGCGGCGATCGCCTCGGGGGTGCCCTTGGCCACCGGGGCCGCGCCGACCTGAACCGCCTCCGACGCCTGGTCCAGTTGGGCGGGGGTGAGCTCGGGCAGGCCCGCGCCCTTCCAGTTGACCGGTAGGTCGCTGTCGACCTTGGAGGCCATCACGGCGCCGAGCACCGCCGTGCCGAGGCTGCCGCCGATCTGCATGGCCGCCTGCTGGAGACCGCCCGCCACGCCCGACAGCTCCATCGGCGCGTTGCCGACGATGACCTCGGTCGCGCCGACCATGACCGGCGCGAGGCCGAGGCCCAGCAGCGCGAACCAGACGGACATGACGCCGCTGCCGGTGTCCGTCTCCAGCGTGGACATGCCGTACATGGCGATCGCGGTGGCCGCCATGCCGCCGGCCAGCGGGATGCGCGGGCCGAGCTTGGTGATCAGCGCGCCGGCGAGCGGGGAGCCGACGATCATCATGCCGGTGAGCGGAAGGAGGTGCAGGCCCGCGTCGATGGGGCTCATGCCGTGCACGTTCTGGAGGTAGAACGTCACGAAGAACAGGCCGCCCAGGAAGGCGATGGCCATCAGGACCATCAGGACCACGCCCGCCGACAGCGGGACCGAGCGGAACAGCCCGAGCGGGATCAGCGGTTCGCGGACCTTCGTCTCCCAGTAGGCGAAGACGGCGAACAGCACCGCGGAGCCGAGCACGAACGCCCAGGTCGCCCCGTCGCCCCAACCCCAGGCCGGAGCCTTGATCAGGGCCCAGACCAGGCAGAACATCGCACCCGAGAGCAGGGCGATGCCGAGGACGTCGAAGGAGCGGGGGGCGTTCTCGGCGCGGTGGTCCAGCAGGATCAGCACGCCCAGGACCAGGGCGAGGCAGCCGACCGGCACGTTGATGAAGAACACCGACTGCCAGTTCACGTGCTCGACGAGGACGCCGCCGAGGATCGGGCCGCCCGCGGTGGACGCGCCGATGACCATGCCCCACAGGCCGATGGCCATGTTGAGCTTCTCCGCCGGGAAGGTCGCGCGCAGCAGACCGAGCGCGGCGGGCATCAGCAGGGCGCCGAACACGCCCTGGAAGACGCGGAAGACGACGACCAGAGCGATGCTGTCGGACAGGCCGATCGCGCCGGAGGCGGCGGCGAAGCCGACCACGCCTATGAGGAACGTCTGCCGGTGGCCGAAGCGGTCCCCGAGCTTGCCCGCGGTGATCAGGGAGACGGCGAGGGCCAGGAAGTAGGCGTTGGTGATCCACTGGACCTCGGCGAAGGTGGCGCCCAGGTCGCTGGCGATGGCCGGGTTGGCGATGGCCACGATGGTGCCGTCGAGGGCCACCATCATGACGCCGACGGCGACGGTGAGCAGAGTGAACCACGGGTGGCCGCGCAGCCCCTCGGCACGCGGTCCCTCCGACGGGCCTGCCGGCGTCCTGCCCTCCGGCCCCGTCGAGTCGATGGCGGTCTGACTAGTCATGTGTTCGAGGCTAGTGACAGCCGCTGACAATTGACAAACGAGTTCACAAGTCGGTAACTGACACGTATGCACACACTGCGCGAACGCAAGAAGCAGCGCACCCGGGACGCGCTGCTGCGGGCCGCCGTGGAGCTGTTCACCTCCCAGGGCTACGACAGGACGACGGTCGACGAGATCGCCGAGGCCGTCGACGTCTCCCAGCGCACCTTCTTCCGCTACTTCGCCGGCAAGGACGAGGCCGCGCTCGGCCTGGTGGAGATGACGGTGGCCCGGTTCGTCGAGGCGGTGCGCGCCCGCCCGCCGCACGAGGCGCCGATGCGGGCGCTGCGGCAGGCCGTCGTCGACGGCTGGTACTCGATCAACGAGGTCGTCGAGTCCGTCGTGCCGGTCGAGCTCTACCTGCGCATGTACCGGGTGATCGAGGCGACGCCGGTGCTGCTCGCCGCGCATCTGAGGCGCTCGGCGGAGGTGGAGGAGGACCTGGCCCGGGTGATCGCCGAGCGCGAGGGGCTGGACGTGGACGCCGACCCGCGGCCGCGCCTGGCGGTGGCCGTGTTCAGCGGGGTGATGCGGGCGGCGGAGCGCCAGTGGTCCGCGGGCGAGGACGTCGGCCCGGAGGGGATCCGGCTGCTCACCGCGCGGTGTCTCGACGGGGTGGGACCCGCGCTGCTGGGCGAGTGGCGTGAGTTGGAAGCGGGCCGCGGGGCCGGAAGCGCCTCACAGGCCTGAAGAGGATCATGACCATCTCTGCGCCACTTGAAACGTGATACGCGTCACTTGGTTCACCCGAGACCCTCCCGTTCTCCTAGTGTGTCCTTACAGTGACTTCCTTCGACACATCCCCGCAGCTCAGCGTCTGGCGCGCACTGGCCGCTCTGGCCGTGGTGTTCGTGATGCTGACGACCACCGGCTGGACCGCCCTGCACCAGCACCGGGGCACCACCGCCCTGCAGGACTCGCGCACGGCGTGGGAGCACGGCCGGGTCGACGGCCGGCGGCTGCCGGACCTCGACTCCGCCCCCGCCCGGCTCTCCCGCTTCTTCGCCGCGCTGACCACGCCGCAGCGCAGCGCACTCGCGCACGACTACCCGCTCGCGGTGGGCAACATGAACGGCGCCCCCGCCGAGCTGCGCTACCGCGCCAACCGCCTCGCCCTGCTCCAGCAGATCCGGCTGGAGCGCAGACGGCTGCACGACAGCCGGCTCACCCTCGCCGGGCAGCGGCTGGCCGACCGGCGCATGCACCGCTACGAGGCGTTGAGCACCCCCGACCGGCAGATCCTCGCCTTCGACCCGGAAGGCTCCGGCCGCGCCGCAGAGGTGTTCGGCAGTCTCGACGAGGCCGAGCGGATCTCCGTGGTCGTCCCCGGCGTCGACACCGACCTGCTCACCTTCCAGCGCACCAACCGCAGGTATGCGGCGCCGGTCGGCATGGCGCAGGCCCTCTACGCGGCCGAGCACGAGGCGAGCCCCTCGACGCGCACGGCCGTGATCGCCTGGGCCGACTACACCTCGCCCGACGGTCTGGGCATCGACTCCGCCACCGCGATGCGCGCCGTGAACGGCGCCGCCCGGCTGAACTCTCTGCTCGGCGCCCTGCCGGGCCGCACGCCGGTGTCGATGTTCTGCCACAGCTACGGCTCCGTGGTGTGCGGGGTCGCCGCGCGCGCCATGCCGGAGCGGGTCACCGACATCGCGGTGGCCGGCAGCCCCGGAATGCGCGTGGACAAGGCGGCCCAGCTGGGCACCGGCGCCCGGGTGTGGGCGATGCGGGACGCCGACGACTGGATCCAGGACGTGCCGCACCTGGAGGTCGGCGGCCTGGGGCACGGCGAGGACCCGATGGCGCGGGCGTTCGGCGCACGGGTGCTGTCCGCACGGGAGGCCGAGGGCCACGCAGGCTACTTCGAACCGGGCACGGACAGCCTGCGCAACTTCGCCGAGATCGGCACCGGCGCATACCGCTCGGTGGAGTGCGCCCACGATGATGACGCCTGCACGGCGGGTTTGTCCGACACGACAGAGGCTGGACGCGCGTAGAGACGCAGGAATTGCGGGTGCGCGCGGGGAGGGGACGAAGAATGGGTGTCCCGCATACGATGAGCCGCATGGGTGACGTACTGGCCGGATTTCATGCCGCCTGGGAGTTCGAGTCCGACTCCGTCCTCATCCGCTACGAACGGGGGCTTCGCACGCCGAAGCTGCTCTCGGCGCTCGGGGAGCGCCGGATCCCGCTGTCGGCCATCGACCGGGTGACGCTGACCCCCGGCAAGCGGGGGACGGTCGTCCTGCGCGCCGAGCCCCGACCGGGAGCCGATCCGCTGATGGACGCGGCCGCCGGTCAGCTGAGGGAGGGGAGCGACCCCTACCGGCTGGTGCTGCCCGCCGAGCGCGAGACGCTCGCCGAGTACTACGCCGACGAGCTGCGCTCGCGGCTGACCGGGTCCGGGCCGGCCGAACGGTTCCTGGTGGACGCGCCCGAGGCGCCGCTGTCGTTCAAGGCGTACGACGGCAAGGCCTCGTTCGACGGGCGGACGGTGCGCTTCCGGTGGTTCTGGACGGGGGCGTCGTCCGCGAAGTGGAAGGCCGGCGACCAGAGCTTCGCCGTCTCCGAGCTCAGCGGGATCGAGTGGCGCTCGCCGGAGGTGTTCGAAGGACACCTCCGGCTGATCAACGGACACGACGCGCCGGCCCAGCCCGACCAGGATCCGGCGACCGTCGTCTTCGGGCTCGGCTACGGACCCGTGCACGAGTCGCTGCCGTTCGCGGCGGCGGTGCTGGCGGCGGTCCGCGGACGCGGCGCCTCGGCGGCCGTCCCCGCCACGACCGTGCCGCGGCGGGATCCGGCCGACATCGCCGACCGGATCCGCCACCTCGGGGAGCTGCACCAGGCCGGGCTGGTGACCGACGAGGAGTTCTCCGTCAAGAAGGCCGAGCTGCTGGCCGAACTGTAGGAGCGCGACGGGGCGGGGGCGTCACTCGCGTCCGGCGGAGGCGAACCGCATGTCCGCGTAGCGGTCGCCGGCCACCTTCGCCGAGATCGGCTCCAGCAGGTCCAGTTCCTCGTCGCTCAGCACGATCGCCGTCGCCGCCGTGTTCTCCTCCACCCGGCCCGGCTTGCGGGTGCCCGGAATCGGGATCACCGGCAGGCCGTGCACCGCGCTCCGCTGCTGCACCCAGGCCAGGGCGATCTGGCCGGGCGAGGCGTCGTGGGCCTCGGCCACCGCGCGGACCGGCTCCAGCAGCGCCGCGTTGGCGGCCGCGTTCTCGCCGGTGAACCGGGGCTGCTGACGGCGGAAGTCGTCGGCGGTGAGGTCCGTCGCGGCGTCGGCGAAGGAGCCGGTGAGGAAGCCCCGGCCGAGCGGGGAGTACGGCACCAGGCTCACGCCGAGCTCGCGGGCGGCCGGCACCACGTGCGCCTCGATGTCCCGGCTGAACAGCGACCACTCCGACTGCACGGCGGCGATGGGGTGGACGCCGTGCGCCGCGCGCAGTTCGGCGGCCGTCACCTCGCTCAGGCCGAGCTGCTTGACCTTGCCCTCGCGCACCAGGTCGGCCATCACGCCGACGGTGTCCTCGATCGGCACGTCCACATCGCGCCGGTGCATGTAGTACAGGTCGATGACGTCGACGTCCAGGCGCCGCAGGCTCGCCTCGACGGCCTGGCGGATGTAGGGCGCGTCGTTGCGGATGATCCGCCGCGAGGGGTCCTCCGGGGGTATCGCCAGGGCGAACTTGGTGGCGATCACGACCTCGTCGCGGTGCGCCTTGAAGAACGGGGAGAGGAACTTCTCGTTCTCGCCCGCGCCGTAGGCGTCGGCCGTGTCGTAGAGCGTGACGCCCAGCTCCAGGGCCCGTTCCAGGGTGGCGCGGGACGCCTCGGCGTCCGTGGGGCCGTACGCGAAGCTCATGCCCATGCAGCCGAGGCCCTGGACACCGACCTCGGGACCGTTCTCGCCGAGTCGTGCCGTCGGGATCGTGCTGGAGGTCATCGGGCGGTCCTTTCCGCTGCGGGGAGCAGCGGTTCGTGGGTCTGGGTCTGGGTCTGGGGCTGGGCTTGAGGCCGCGATGGAGACTGGGGCCGGGGCTGGGGCTCGGCCTCGTGCAGACGGGTCTCGTAGGCCCGGGCGCGGGTGGCGTCCCCGTAGAAGGTGATCTTCCGGTCCAGCACGGCGAGCGTGTCCTGGAGTTCGGCGATCCGGGCCCGGACGTCGCGCCGGGTGTTCTCCAGCAGCTCGTACCGGTCGCCGAACGTGTGGTCGCCCTCGCGGACCAGCTCGGCGTAGCGCACCATGTCGGCGACCGGCATGCCGGTCAGCCGCAGCTTCCCGACGAGGTCGAGCCAGTCCAGGTCGCGGTTGCTGTAGCGGCGCTGGCCGGTGTGCGAGCGGTCGATGTGGGACATCAGCCCGATCCGCTCGTACCAGCGCAGGGTGTGGGCCGTCAGGCCGGTGAAGGCGACGACCTCGCTGATCGTGTAGCTGTCCTGCCCGTCGGGGCGGGGGTGCCGCGGCGGGGGCGCGGAGCAGACGTCCGCGGGGGTGGGGCTCTGCTCGATGGTCACGGGCGTGGTCTGCAACACCGTCATGACCACCACGCTATGGCCTTCGAGTGCGCTCCAAGCAAGCGGATACGGTAAGAAAACCGGGGGACGCGGCTCGATCGCGCCGGTTAGCGTGCCGGGCATGAGTGCCGTACGCCGGGCCCTGCCCGAGGATGCCGCGGAAGTGCTGCGGCTGCGCCAGGTGATGATCGACTCGCTGTCCTCCGGCGGCGGTTCCGGCGGCGGTTCCGCCGACTGGCACGCCGAGTCGCTGCCCACGCTGCGCCGACGTCTGTCCGAGCCGGACGGGGGCTTCGCCGCCTTCGTCGTCGACCATCCGGAGCGGGCCGGGGCGTTGGCCGCGCTGGTCGCCGGGACGATCGAGTACCGCATCGGGCGGGCCGGCGACCCGCACGGGGCCGTCGGGTACGTCTTCTCCGTCGCCACGGACCCCGACGCGCGCCGCCGGGGGTACGCGCGCGCCTGCATGGACGAGCTGCTGGCGTGGTTCCGGGCGCGGGGCGTCGCGCGGATCCAGCTCACCGCGTCCGCGGACGCGGCGCCCCTCTACGCCTCGCTGGGCTTCCGGCCCAAGCCGGACCCCTTGATGGAGCTGCTGATGTGAGCCGCATAGGGTCGTCGGCATGTCGTTGAAGAGTCTCGCGCTGATCGAGAACTGGCCGGTTCCCTCCGCCGCCGCGGGCGTCGTGCGGGCCGACGGCACGGTCCTGGGCGTCCGGGGTCCCGTCGACCGGCGCTTCGCGCTGGCCTCGGTCACCAAGCCGCTCGCCGCGTACGCCGCCCTCGTCGCGTACGAGGAGGGCGCGGTGGAGCTGGACGAGCCCGCGGGGCCGCCCGGGTCCACGGTCCGTCATCTCCTCGCGCACACCTCCGGGCTCGCCTTCGACGAGCACCGGACGACGGCCGCGCCCGGCGAGCGCCGCCTCTACTCCAACGCCGGGTTCGAGCAGCTCGGCGACCACATCGCGAAGGCGACGGACATCCCCTTCGCGGAGTACCTGCGCCAGGCGGTCCTGGAGCCGCTCGGGATGACGGCGACGTCCCTCGACGGCTCTCCCGCCAAGGACGGCGTCTCGACGGTCGAGGACCTGCTGCGGTTCGCGGCCGAGGTCCAGGCGCCGCGGCTGCTGGATCCGCGGACGGTGGCGGCGGCGATGACCGTGCAGTACCCGGGAACGAAGGGCGTCCTGCCCGGCTACGGGCACCAGAACCCCAACGACTGGGGGCTGGGCTTCGAGATCCGCGACGCCAAGTCGCCGCACTGGACCGGGAGTTCGTCGTCCCCGCGCACGTTCGGGCACTTCGGTCAGTCCGGCACGTTCCTGTGGGTGGACCCCGACGCGGGCGTCGCGGCCGTCGCGCTCGCCGACCGCGCCTTCGGACCGTGGGCGGCCGAGGCCTGGCCGCCGTTCACGGACGCGGTGCTGGCGGAGATCGGCTGACCGGTCGGCTCCCGGCCGGTCAGTTCCCACAGCAGCACCTCCGCCGCCGCCGTCCTCCCCACCGCCTCCAGGTCCCTGGCGTCCGTGACGCGCGCCGCGTCCCCGGGCGCCAGCTCGTCGTCTCCCAGGCGGACCTCGCCGCGCACCACGTGCACGTAGACCTGGGGGGCGTCCGGCACCGCCGTGCGCTCCCCGGCGCCCAGTCGCCGTACGTGCAGCATCGCGCCCGCCCGCGGGACGGCGTACGGGGTGGAGTCGGCGATGCCCCGGACGATCTCGTAGGACGGGTCGCCGCCCGGGTCCAGCGGGGCCAGCCACATCTGGACGAAGGTCAGGGGCGTGCCGGCGTCGTTGCGTTCCACGTGCCGCACCCCGCCGGCCGAGCTGAGCCGCTGCACGTCCCCGGGACGCACGCGGGTCTCGTGCCCGGCCGAGTCGCGGTGGGTCAGCTCGCCCTCGACGACCCAGGTCACGATCTCGGTGTGGCTGTGGGGGTGCTCGTCGAACCCGGCGCCCGGGGCGAGGCGCTCCTCGTTGCAGGCGATGAGCGGGCCGAAGCGCAGGTTGCCGGGGTCGTAGTGGGGGCCGAAGGAGAACGCGTGCCACGACTCGATGCCTGCGGCCGGGTCTCCGCCTCGGTAGCGCGCGTCGGCGCGCCGTACGTCCATCACGGCACCCACGGTAGACCCGCGCCGACCCTGGCGCGGGGGCCCGGCCCGCGGCGGTCCCGGTGTCCGGCGGGAACGGCGACGACCCACCGGCGCGAGCAGGCGCGGCGATAAGGCAGTCTTGTCCACGTGCCCGAACCAGAAACGAGTCGCCCCCAGCCCGCGGTCGCCGTCCACTCCCACCCCGCCACGCTGAAGCGGCTGGAGAAGTCCTCCGGAAGCCTCGCCGCCCAGGCCATCGCGCGGATGGACGAGACGCTGCCGTGGTACCGGGCGATGCCCCCGGAGAACCGTTCCTGGATCGGACTGGTCGCCCAGGCGGGCATCGCCGCCTTCACCGAGTGGTTCCGGCGCCCGGACGCCCCGCAGGCCATCTCCACCGACGTGTTCGGCACGGCCCCGCGCGAGCTGACGCGGGCCATCACGCTGCGGCAGACCGTCGAGATGGTGCGGACGACGATCGAGGTCATGGAGTCCGCGATCGACGAGGTCGCGGCCCCCGGCGACGAGAACGTGCTGCGTGAGGCGCTCCTGGTGTACGCCCGGGAGATCGCCTTCGCCACCGCCCAGGTCTACGCCCAGGCCGCCGAGGCACGCGGCGCCTGGGACGCCCGGCTGGAGTCGCTCGTCGTGAACGCCGTGCTGAGCGGCGAGGCCGACGAGGGGGCCGTGAGCCGGGCCGCCGCGCTCGGCTGGAACTCGCCGGAACATGTGTGCGTCGTCCTGGGCACCGCCCCGGACGGCGACTCGGAGCTGACCGTGGAGGCCATCCGGCGGGCCTCGCGGCACTCCAAGCTCCAGGTGCTGACCGGAGTGCTCGGAACCCGGCTGGTGGTGATCGCCGGCGGCAGCGACAACCCGCTCGCCGTCGCCAAGTCGCTGATCGGGCCGTTCGCCGCGGGACCCGTCGTGGCCGGACCCGTCGTGCCCGACCTGCTGGCCGCGACCCGGTCCGCACAGGCCGCCGCGGCCGGCCTCAAGGCCTGTTCCGCCTGGCAGGACGCACCCCGCCCGGTGCTGGCGGACGATCTGCTGCCGGAGCGCGCCATGGCCGGTGATCCCGGTGCGCGCGAGCAGTTGGTGGAGGAGATCTACAGACCGCTGGAGGAGGCCGGGTCGGCGCTCCTGGAGACGCTCTCCGTATACCTCGAACAGGCGTCCAGCCTCGAAGGGGCGGCCCGAATGCTCTTCGTGCACCCGAACACCGTGCGCTACCGGCTCCGACGTGTGACTGACGTCACCGGCTGGTCGCCTTCGGATGTACGCTCCGCGTTCACGCTCCGGATCGCGCTGATCCTGGGGCGTCTGGCCGACGGAGATCCTCAGACCTAGCCTTTTGTCGGAGCTCCACAAAACCCCCTGCCGTTCTTCGTCCCTGTCCCCACGGGCGGCTTCGGCCGTCCCCAAGAGAGAGTGTGAGAGTGCTCGTACTCGTCGCTCCCGGCCAGGGCGCCCAGACGCCCGGCTTCCTGACTCCTTGGCTCGAACTGCCCGGCGCCGCCGCCCGCGTCGCCGCGTGGTCGGACGCCATCGGCCTGGACCTCGCCCACTACGGCACGCAGGCCGACGCGGACGAGATCCGCGACACCGCGGTGGCCCAGCCGCTGCTGGTCGCCGCCGGAATCCTGTCCGCCACGGCGCTCGGCGACGCGTCCGCCGCCGCGGTCGCGGGTCACAGCGTCGGCGAGTTCACCGCCGCCGCCCTGGCCGGCGTCCTGGACGACACCGTCGCGCTGGGCCTCGTGCGCAAGCGCGGCCTGGCCATGGCCGAGGCCGCCGCCGTCACCGAGACCGGCATGTCCGCGCTGCTCGGCGGGGACCCCGAGGTCTCCGTGGCGCATCTGGAGAAGCTGGGGCTGACCCCGGCGAACATCAACGGCGCGGGCCAGATCGTGGCCGCGGGCACGCTGGAGCAGCTCGCCGCGCTGGCCGAGGACAAGCCCGAAGGCGTCCGCAAGGTCGTCCCGCTCAAGGTCGCCGGCGCCTTCCACACCCGGCACATGGCGCCCGCCGTCGAGACCCTGGCCAAGGCGGCCGCGGAGCTCGCCCCGGCCGACCCGACGGTCCGCTACGTCTCCAACAAGGACGGACGGGCCGTCGCCACCGGCGCCGAGATCCTGGACCGGCTGGTCGGCCAGGTCGCCAACCCGGTCCGTTGGGACCTGTGCATGGAGACCTTCAAGGAGCTCGGCGTGACCGCGCTCGTCGAGGTCTCCCCCGGCGGCACCCTGGTCGGTCTCGCCAAGCGCGCCCTGCCCGGTGTGAAGACGCTGGCGCTGAAGACCCCCGACGACCTCGACGCCGCTCGCGAGCTCATCGCCGAGCACGGCGTCGTCTGAGGAGCCCTGATGGCGAAGATCCGGCCCAGCAAGGGCTCCCCCTACGCACGCATCCTCGGGGTCGGCGGCTACCGGCCCACCCGGGTCGTGCCCAACGAGGTCATCCTGGAGACGATCGACTCGTCCGACGAGTGGATCCGTTCCCGTTCCGGCATCGAGACCCGGCACTGGGCGAACGACGAGGAGACCGTCGCCGCCATGTCGGTCGAGGCGTCCGGCAAGGCGATCGCCGACGCCGGGATCACCGCCGAGCAGATCGGCGCGGTGGTCGTCTCGACCGTCTCGCACTTCAAGCAGACGCCGGCCGTGGCCACCGAGATCGCCGACAAGCTCGGCACGGACAAGGCCGCCGCGTTCGACATCTCGGCCGGCTGCGCGGGCTTCGGCTACGGCCTGACCCTCGCCAAGGGCATGGTGGTGGAAGGTTCCGCCGAGTACGTGCTCGTCATCGGCGTCGAGCGGCTGTCCGACCTGACCGACCTGGAGGACCGCACCACGGCCTTCCTGTTCGGCGACGGCGCGGGCGCGGTCGTGGTCGGCCCCTCCAAGGAGCCGGCGATCGGCCCGACGGTCTGGGGCTCCGAGGGCGACAAGTCGGAGACCATCAAGCAGACCGTGCCGTGGACGGAGTACGACAGCTCCGGCAAGTTCCCCGCGATCACGCAGGAGGGCCAGGCGGTCTTCCGCTGGGCCGTGTTCGAGATGGCGAAGGTCGCCAAGGAGGCGCTGGACGCCGCCGGCGTCACCGCCGACGAACTCGACGTCTTCATCCCGCACCAGGCCAACGAGCGCATCATCGACTCGATGGTGAAGACTCTCAAGCTGCCGGAGTCCGTCACGGTCGCCCGTGACGTGCGCACCACCGGCAACACCTCGGCCGCCTCGATCCCGCTCGCGATGGAGCGGCTTCTGGCGACCGGCGAGGCGAAGAGCGGCGACACCGCGCTCGTCATCGGATTCGGGGCGGGTCTCGTCTACGCCGCCACTGTCGTTACCCTCCCCTAGGCACTCCGTGCCGGATCATCCGGTCCGGCACGGGACACACCCAATGCCACACCCTCTGGATATCTACGAAGGAGCGCCAACATGGCCGCCACTCAGGAAGAGATCGTCGCCGGTCTCGCAGACATCGTGAACGAGATCGCCGGCATCCCGGTTGAGGACGTCCAGCTGGACAAGTCCTTCACCGACGACCTGGACGTCGACTCGCTGTCCATGGTCGAGGTCGTCGTCGCCGCCGAAGAGCGCTTCGACGTCAAGATCCCGGACGAGGACGTCAAGAACCTCAAGACGGTCGGCGACGCGACCGACTACATCCTCAAGAACCAGGGCTGATCCCACCCGGTCCCCTGGACCGGACTGCCCCGCCACCCGGCGGTGGCGCCGTTCTCCCCGCTGAGGCGGGGGTAGTCCTCCTCGCAACGTTGGAGAAAGAATCCGTGAGCCCGACCAATCGCACCGTGGTCGTCACCGGTATCGGCGCAACCACACCGCTGGGTGGCGACGCAGCCTCTACCTGGGAGGGTCTCGTCGCCGGCAAGTCCGGCGTCAAGGCCCTGCAGGAGGAGTGGGCGGCCGACCAGGCCGTCCGTATCGCGGCCCGCGTCGCGGTGGAGCCTCTCGAGGTCATCCCGCGGCCGCAGGCCCGCAAGCTGGACCGTTCGGCGCAGTTCGCGCTGATCGCGGCCCAGGAGGCCTGGAAGGACGCCGGCTTCTCCGGCAAGGCCGGCGAGGAAGGCAGCGAGGGCGACGTCGAGCCCGATCGTCTGGGCGCGGTCATCGCCTCCGGCATCGGCGGCGTGACCACCCTCCTCGACCAGTACGACGTCCTGAAGGACAAGGGCGTGCGACGGGTCTCCCCGCACACCGTCCCCATGCTGATGCCCAACAGCCCCTCCGCCAACGTGGGTCTGCTGGTGGGCGCCCGCGCGGGCGTGCACACGCCGGTCTCGGCGTGCGCGTCGGGCGCGGAGGCCATCGGCTACGCCATCGAGATGATCCGCACCGGCCGCGCCGACATCGTCGTCGCCGGCGGCACGGAGGCGGCGATCCACCCGCTGCCCATCGCCGCGTTCGGCAACATGATGGCGATGTCCAAGAACAACGAGGACCCGCAGGGCGCCTCGCGCCCCTACGACGTGGCCCGCGACGGCTTCGTCATGGGCGAGGGCGCCGGCGTGATCGTCCTGGAGTCCGCCGAGCACGCGGCCGCGCGCGGGGCCCGCGTCTACGCCGAGGCCGTCGGGCAGGGCATCTCCGCCGACAGCCACGACATCGTGCAGCCGGAGCCGGAGGGCCGCGGCATCTCGCACGCCCTGCAGAACCTGCTGGACAACACCGACCTGGACCCGGCCGAGATCGTGCACGTCAACGCGCACGCCACCTCGACGCCGGCCGGCGACATCGCCGAACTGAAGGCGCTGCGCAAGGTCTTCGGCGAGGACGCGGACCACATGGCGGTCTCGGCGACCAAGTCGATGACCGGTCACCTGCTGGGCGGCGCGGGCGGCGTCGAGTCCGTCGCGACGGTCCTCGCGCTGTACCACCGGGTCGCTCCGCCGACCATCAACGTCGAGAACATCGACCCCGAGGCCGAGGCGAACGCGGACGTCGTGCGCGGCGAGGCCCGCAAGCTGCCCGTGGAGGGCCGTATCGCCGCCCTGAACGACTCGTTCGGGTTCGGCGGCCACAACGTGGTCCTGGCGTTCCGTACGGTCTGAGACGTGCCCGTACGCGCTCGCGTACACCACTGAAGGGGCCCCGCCTTCGAAAGGCGGGGCCCCTTCGGGCTGTCCGGACGCGCGGCCCCTGCGGGGAGGCGTGACGCCGACCGGTTCCCGGGCCGGTCTCAGACCACCTGGTGCAGCCAGCGCACCGGGGCGCCCTCGCCCGCGTGGCGGAAGGGCTCCAGTTCGTCGTCCCACGGCTTGCCGAGGAGCTTGGAGAGTTCGCCCTCCAGTTCCGTCTCGCCGCGGCGGCTGCGCAGCAGGGCCGCGCGCAGGCGGTCCTCCGGGATCAGGATGTCGCCGTGGATGCCGGTGACGGCGTGGAAGATGCCGAGGTCGGGGGTGCAGCTGTAGCGCTCGCCCTCGGCGGTGGCGCAGGGCTCGGAGGTGACCTCGAAGCGCAGCAGATGCCAGCCTCTCAGCGCCGACGCCAGCTTGGACGCCGTGCCGGCCTCGCCCTTCCAGGAGAACTCCGAGCGCCAGGTGCCGGGCGCGGCGGGCTGCCGGATCCAGTCGAGGCCGACGCGCGCGCCGAGCACCCCGGCGACGGCCCACTCGACGTGCGGGCACAGCGCGCGCGGCGCGGAGTGCACGTACAGAACTCCACGTGTCGTCACCGGGACCTCCGGGCAGAGCGGGACAGTCTTGCTGGCTGGCAATGGCGGCGGTGGCAGGCAGCCGCGTTGATGGCGAGGCTACCGTGCGGCGGCGCAAGGAGTGTGACGTACCGTCGGTCCCGATGCCCTGAAACCTCCGCCATTCACCCGGCAGGACGCCTGTACGGGTGGGAAGCGTTCCATCTTGTGGGTGTGATGTGCCCGGGAACTCCCGTGCGTTGTCCTAGGGGGAGCGTTGTTCGAAGAGTGAGGGGAACACCAGCGGATGCGGAAGCGAAACCGGCACGTGCGGGCCGTGCTCGCGGGCACGACGGCGGCTGTCCTGGGCCTGGCGGGCTGTGACGCCCTGGGCGGCGGCGACGGATCGGGGCCGTCGGGCTCGCAGGCGCGCCACGGGAAGCCCTCCGCTTCGCCGGCCCCGCTGTGGGACCCCAGCCCGTCGTCGCTCGCGGCGGTGGGCGACTCCATCACGCGCGGGTTCGACGCCTGTACGGTGCTCGCGGACTGTCCGGAGGTGTCCTGGGCGACCGGCGGCAGCACCGACGTGAAGAGTCTCGCGGTCCGGCTGCTGGGCCCGGCCAGGGCGGCCACGCACAGCTGGAACCACGCGGCGACCGGGGCGCGCATGGCGGACCTGCCGGCCCAGATGGCGCAGGCGGCGCTGGACAAGCCGCAGTTGGTCACGGTGATGGCGGGGGCCAACGACGCGTGCCGCGCCTCGACGGCCGCGATGACGCCGGTGGCCGACTTCCGCGCGCAGTTCGAGGACGCGCTGCGCACGCTGCGCCGGGCGCTGCCGAAGACGCAGGTGTACGTGTCGAGCGTGCCGAACCTGAAGCGGCTGTGGTCGCAGGGGCGGACGAACGCGCTGGGCAAGCAGATCTGGAAGCTGGGCATCTGCCCGTCGATGCTGGGCGACGCGGACGCGCTGGACTCGGCGGCGACCCTGCGGCGGGACACCGTGCAGAAACGGGTGGAGGACTACAACGCGGTGCTGAAGGGCGTCTGCGCGAAGGACGTGCGGTGCCGGTTCGACGGGGGCGCGGTGTACGACTTCCGGTTCGGCACCGACCAGCTGAGCCACTGGGACTGGTTCCACCCCAGCAGGGACGGGCAGGCGCGGCTCGCGGAGCTGGCCTATCGAGGAGTCACCGGGAAGACCTCGTGACTTAGGGTTTCGCCCATGAGCGAACACTTCGGAACACTTTCCGACGGCACCCCGGTGCACCGCTGGACCCTGGAGCGGGCGGGCACGCGGGTGCGGGTTCTGTCGTACGGCGGGATCGTGCAGTCCGTCGAGGTCCCCGGCCGGGACGGCCACGCGGCGGACGTGGTGCTCGGTTTCGCGGACCTGGAGGGCTACCTCGCCCATCCGGAGCCCTACCTCGGCGCGTTGGTCGGGCGGTACGCCAACCGGATCGCGCAGGCCCGCTTCCCGCTGGACGGGGTGACCTACGCGCTGGAGCCCAACGACGCGCCCAACTCCCTGCACGGCGGGCCGGGCGGGTTCGACAAGCGGGTGTGGGACGTGGAGCCGGTCGAACACGGGCTGCGGCTCAGCCGGGTCGCCGCACACGGCGAGGAGGGCTTCCCGGGGCGCCTGCAGGTGACGGCCACGTACACGCTGGACGCGTCGGGGGCGCTGCGGTTCGCCTACCGTGCCGTCACCGACGCGCCGACGGTGGTGAACCTGACCAACCACAGTTACTTCAACCTCGGCGGACCCGGCAGCGGCGGCGCGGGCGGCCACGAGCTGCGGCTGGCCGCCTCCCGGTACAC
Organism: Streptomyces sp. NPDC058291; assembly: GCF_042880855.1. Lineage (NCBI taxonomy): Bacteria > Bacillati > Actinomycetota > Actinomycetes > Kitasatosporales > Streptomycetaceae > Streptomyces > Streptomyces sp. NPDC058291. The sequence goes on along the minus strand of NZ_JBHVYK010000016.1, from coordinate 14,621 downwards.
GCCGGTGAACGCCGACCGGGTCCCGACGGGCGAGCTCGCGCCGGTGGCCGACGGCCCCTTCGACTTCCGCACGGCCCGCAAGATCGGCGCCGGCTACGACCACAACTTCGTGCTCGACAAGGGCGTCACGGACACGCCGGCCGAGGTCGCCGAGCTGCACGACCCGGCGTCCGGGCGGGTCCTGACGGTGTCGACGACCGAGCCGGGGCTGCAGCTGTACACCGCCGACCACCTGGGCGAGCCGTTCGTGCCCGGCGAGGGCGTCGCGCTGGAGACCCAGCACTTCCCGGACTCCCCGAACCGGCCGGAGTTCCCGAGCACCGTGCTGCGGCCGGGCGAGGTCTACCGGTCGCAGACGGTGTACGGCTTCTCGGTCCGCTAGGACGATGTTGCCCCGGCCCAGGGGTCAGGTCCCGGGCCGGGGCTGTTCACGGGGCGACGGCCGCGCCGGGTCGGGCGGCCGTGCCGATCACACGTTAATCGTCGCGGTGATCCGGCGGTCGGCGATCGAGCGGCCCACCTGGATTTCGTACGAACCTTTCACAAAGGACCACCGGTGGTCCGCCTCGTCCCCCACCTCGAAGGAACGGGCGGGGATCTGCACGGCGACCTCGGCGCTCTCCCCCGGCCCCGCTTCGACGACGGCGGAGCCGGCCAGCCGGCGGGCGGGACGCTCGGGCGCCGCCGACGTCCCGGTCGGGGCCGGACAGACCTGGACGACCTCCCGGCCGGCCCGCTGCCGGGCGGCCATGTGCACACGCCGGTGCCGCAGTTCGCGGCCGGCAACGCCGACCCCGCGACCGGGTCGGTGACCGATCCGCAGTTCGTGCAGTGCGTGCGCAACCGGCTGGGCATCGTCGCCCGGGTGCGGGCGATCCGACGGCGGCGCTCGGGGCGACGGAGCGGGCCCGGGGCTGACGCCGGGGCCGCGAGGCGGGGGCCGGCGCTCTCGTCGAGGCCCTTGCGGGCTCCCCGGCGCGCGCCTCCGTCACGAGGCGGCGTTCTCCTCCTCGGCCGCCTCGGCCGTATCCCCCTCGCAGATCTCCTCGCCGAGCAGCTCACGGGCCAGCAGCGTGGCGCCCGCGACCGCGCCGGGCATCAGGAACACCGCGACGAAGGGCACCAGGAAGGCCAGGCCCAGAGGGGTGCCGAAGCCCCACACCAGCGTCCGGCGGGCGCGCAGCAGGGCGAGCCGGGCGCGCAGGTCGACGTCCCGGCGCTGGAGGGAGACGGCGACGAGTTCCTCGGTGAGGAAGAAGCCGGTGACGAAGAACCCCATCACCGGGACGACCGTCTGGCCGACGACCGGGACGAACCCGAGGGCGAACAGCAGCACCGCCCACACCAGGGCGCGCAGGAGGATGCGCAGGCTGTCACGGGCGGAGACCCACAGCTCGCGCCAGAGCGGCAGACCCGACTCCGGAGTCGTGCCGTCGGGCGAGACGTCCCGGTCGACCTTCTCGGAGAGGCTCTCGTAGAAGGGCTGCCCGATGAGCAGGGTGACCGCCGTGAAGGTGAGCACGGCGAGGAGGAGGCCGAGGGCGAACAGCACGGCGGTGAGGAAGCCGCGGAAGAGACCGGCCCAGGGGGTGGACCAGTCGTCGGCGAACGGCGTCGCCCAGCCCACGAAGTCCTCGCCCCACACCGCGAGCGCCACCAGCGCCGCCGCGTAGAGGACGAGCGTCAGCAGCCCGGGGACCAGCCCGAACCCGTACTGCCTGCCGTGCCGGGCCACCCATCGCTGGCCCTTCAGGAGGTATGTGAACCCCACCCCGAGATCGCGCATGGCCGAACTCTATCGGTCGTGCTCATTTCAGGCCGCCACCCCGTGCGCGCTGCCCCCGGCCGCGCGGGCGCGCACTCTCCGTCGGGCGGCGGCCGGGCCGGGGTCGGCGGCCTCGTAGGCCATCCGGGGCATCGACGACACCGACGCCCTCTTCTCGCAGTTGAGTCGAACGGGTACACCTCGCCGTACCGATCTCCGGAAGCAACGATCCAGGCAAGTCCAGGAGGTGGACGTGCGCACATCGGGCACCTGTCCGGCCCGACCTGTTCCGATGACCGCGCGCGCCGCCGCAGCCGTCGTCCACCCGCGCACGGCCGGCGCCCCGGATCGCGGTTTCGTCCCCACGCCGGCGCCCCGGCGCAGATCGCACAGGCGTTGATCACCATGGCACAGGCAAGCAGCGGGCTGGTTGAGGAGAGCGCATGACTCGTTTGGCTCGGACGACACAGGAGATCCACGGCACGGTCGCCGACGGATTCGAGGCGGTACGGGAGGAGTTCGCCGCGTTCGTGGCGGAGGAACAGCCCGACTACGAAGGTCAGTTGTGCGCGTATGTGGACGGCCGCCGGGTCGTCGACCTGTGGGCTCCCGGCGACGGCGCCGGCCCCGACTCCCTCTACGGCGTGTACTCCTCGACCAAGGGCGCCGCGTATCTGGTGGTCGCCCTGCTCGTCCAGGAGGGCACGCTGGAGCTGGACCGCAAAGTCACCTACTACTGGCCGGAGTTCGCCGCCGAGGGCAAGGGCGCGCTGACCCTGCGCGAGCTGCTGGCCCACCGGGCCGGCGTGGTGGGCACGGACGGCGGGTTCTCGCCGCGGGAGCTGGCCGACGACCGGCAGCTCGCCGAACGTCTCGCCGACCAGCGGCCGTTCTGGCGGCCGGGCACCGCCTTCGGCTACCACGCGCTGGTCATCGGGGCGCTCACCGGCGAGGTCGTGCGCCGGGCCACGGGCCGTACGCTGCAGGAGCTGTACGAGGAGCGGGTGCGGCTCCCTTACGGCCTGGACTTCTTCCTGGGGCTGCCGGCGTCGCACGAGCCGCGGTTCCGCACCGCGCAACGAATGCCCCCGACGGCGGAGCAGCGGGCCCTGCTGGACTCCCTGCCCGGCGGCCCGCACACGCTCGCCGCCGTCGCCTTCAACCGCCACGCCGCCGAGCCGACCGACCTGGAACTCCTGCCGAACGACCCGCTGATCCGGGCCAGGGGGCCGGCCTCGGTGGGCGGGGTCGCCTCGGCGCGCGGGCTGGCCGGGCTGTACGCGGCGGCGATCAGCGAGGCCGGCGGGAAGGCGCCGCTGCTGAAGGAGGACACGGCGGCGGAGTGCGGACAACTGCACTCCGTCGGCTACGACGTGGTGGCGCGCTCGCACAAGTCGTACGGGCTGGGCTTCCAGGCCACCGCGGACACCTGGCACCCGTTTCTGGGCGTCGGGGCGTTCGGGCACAGCGGGGCGGGCGGCTGCCAGGCGTTCGCCGACCCGCGCAGCGGGCTCGCCTACGGCTACACGCGGCGGCGTTTCGCCTTCCCGGGCGGCGCGGCCCCGGAGAACGACCGGCTCGCGGGCGCCGTGCACCGCGCGGCCCTGGCCGCCGGCTGACGACCGGCGAAGGCCGCACCCCACGCACAACGCTCGGCTGGGAAACCCCAGCCGAGCGCCTGTCTCAACTGCTCGCGGCCTGGACAACCGACCACGTGTTGCAACGACCCCTGGAAACCGCCGGGTCTTCCCGGGAGTGCGGCCTTCGGCGTACGCGACGCCGGGCGCCGGGCGCCCTACGGCGGGCGGCGGGCGACGGGCACACGGCCGTGCCGGTGTCGCCGCACGGCGGTTTGCGGCGGTTCGCGGCCGTTGGCGGTCGTTCGCGGCCGTTGGCGGTCGTTCGCGGCCGTTGGCGGTCAGAGCTTGACGATCATCTTTCCGGTGTTGTCGCCGCGCAGGACCCCGAGGAACGCCTCCAGGTTGTTCTCGATGCCCTCGACGACCGTCTCGCGGTACTTCAGCTCACCGGAGCGGACCCAGGCGCCGACCTCCTGGACGAACTGCGGCTGCAGGTCGTAGTGGTCGCCGACGAGGAAGCCCTCGATGCGGCCGCGGGTCTGGATGAGGCGGGCGAGGTTCTTCGGGCCCGGGGCGGGCTCGGTGTTGTTGTAGACCGAGATCATGCCGCAGATCGCGATGCGGCCCTTCTCGTTGAGGGAGCCGATGGCGGCCTCCAGATGGTCGCCGCCGACGTTGTCGAAGTAGACGTCGATGCCGTCGGGGGCGGCCGCGCGCAGCTGCTCGGCGACGGGGCCGTTCTTGTAGTTGAAGGCCGCGTCGAAGCCGTACTCCTCGACGAGGAGCTTGACCTTGTCGTCCGAGCCGGCCGAGCCGATGACGCGGGAGGCGCCCTTGAGCCGGGCGATCTGGCCGACCTGGCTGCCGACGGCGCCGGCCGCGCCCGACACGAAGACGGAGTCGCCCTCCTTGAACGCGGCCGTGCGCAGCAGACCGGCGTAGGCGGTCAGGCCGGTCATGCCGAGCACGCCGAGGTAGGTGGAGAGCGGCGCGGCCTCGGGGTCCACCTTGACGGCCTGCCGGGCGTCGAAGGTGGCGTACTCGCGCCAGCCGCCGAAGTGCAGGACGTGGTCGCCGGCCTCGACGCCCTCGGCCTCGGAGGCGACGACCTCGCCGACCGCGCCGCCCTGCATGGCCTTGCCCAGCTCGAAGGGGGCGACGTAGGACTTGGCGCTGCTCATGCGGCCGCGCATGTACGGGTCGACGGAGACGAACGCGTTGCGCACCAGCACCTCACCCGGGCCGGGGCGGCGGATCTCCGCCTCGGCGAGCTCGAAGTCCTCGGGCTTCGGCCAGCCGACGGGGCGGCTGAGCAGACGCCATTCGCGGCTGGTGGTGGGGAGGGCCGAGTCAGTCATGGGAGAGGCTGCCTTTCACACGCTCGAAAATGCTTCACTACCTGAAACAACCATGCGCCTGGATATTTCAGGATGTCAAGTAACGGGGTACCCTCGATCCATGCCCGCCTCACATCCGACCTCGCCGGCGCCCTCACATCCGACCTCGCCGGCACCCTCACGGGCGTCCGGGCCGACCGGTCCGACCACGCACCCCGACGCCCTGACGCTGGAGGTCGTGGAGCTGATCGGGGAGGTCGTGGCCCGTTTCTACGAGGACTACGAGGACGCCGCGGCCGACCACTCGCTCACCGGCGCCCAGGCGCGGCTGCTGAGCCTGCTCTCGCTGGAACCGCTGCCGATGCGCAAGCTGGCGCAGAAGCTGAAGTGCGAGCCGTCGAACGTGACCGGCATCGTCGACCGGCTGGAGTCGCGCGGTCTGGTGGAGCGGCGCCCCGACCCGGCCGACCGCCGGGTGAAGCTGGCGGCGGCCACCGAGGAGGGCCGGCGGATCGCCAGGGGGCTGCGCGAGTCGCTGCGGTTCGCCCGCGAGCCGTTGGCGGGGCTGGCCGAGGAGGAGCGGCTGGCGCTGCGCCGACTCCTGCACCGCATGCTCACGACCGAGACCGCCCGGCACTGACCCCCCGGGGCCAAGACCGCCCGGCACTGGCCCCCCCGGGCCGAGACCGCCCGGCACTGGCCCCCCGCCTGGGCGGGACCGCCCGGCGCTGACCACCCGGGGCCGAGACCGCCGGGCACTGGCCCCCGTCTGGGCCGGGACCACCCGAGGCCGGGACCGCCCGGCACTCGCCCCCCCACCTGGGCGGGACCGCCGGGCACTGGCCCCCGTCTGGGCCGGGACCACCCGAGGCCGGGACCACCCGGCACTGGCCCCCGCCTGAGCCGGGACCCACCCGGGGCCGGCCGCCCCGCCCGGCCCGAGGGCGACGCTTCCCGTCGTCCCCGGCCGGTGTCAGTCGTCCGGGGTCGGTCGCGGGCGCCGGCCGGGACCGCCCGGCACTCGCCCCCCACCTGGGCGGGACCGCCGGGCACTGGCCCCCGCCTGAGCCGGGACCACCCGAGGCCGGGACCACCCGGCACTCGCCCCCGCCTGAGCCGGGACCCACCCGGGGCCGGCCGCCCCGGCCGGTGTCAGTCGTCCGGGGTCGGTCGCGGGCGCTTGCCGGCGGTGCGGTTCGCCTGCCGGACGAGTTCGCCCGCGGCGAGGGTCGCGACGGCCACGGCGCGCACCGGGCGCGGGCCGCCGCGGGCCGCCCACCAGACGCAGGCGCAGCCGCCGAGGACCAGGACGAGGACCAGGACCAGGACCCCCGCGAGGACGGACGCGATCACGCCTCCCCCCGCTCATCCGCCGTGAACTCGTACTGCAACTCGTAGAGATGGCCCGCCTTGACCATCACCGTCACCTCGACGGGACGGCCGGCGTCGTCGGTGACCACGCGCAGCGTGCGCAGCACCGGCGTGCTGCTGGTGAGGCGCAGGACCCGGTACTGGTCCTGGGTGGGCACGCGGGCGGAGACGCGGTCCGTGCTGCGGCGGGGCGCGTGGCCCAGTCCGGCCAGCACGGCGGGGGCGCCGCCCCGGATCCTGCGCCCCTCGGCCAGGGGCGTGCCCCGGGCGATGTCCAGCGGGTAGTAGGCCTCGACGAGTTCGGCGGGCTCGTCGTCGACGAGGAGTATCTGGCGGCGCAGCATCGCCACGCCGTCCGGCGGGAGACCGAGGGCGGCGCGGACGTCGGCGGGCGGGCGGGCCTGCGTCACGTCGAGGAGTTCGACGCGGGCGTGCGTGCCGTGCTTGGCCGCCTCGGCGAGCCACCGGTAGGGCTCCCCGGGGCCGCCCGGCGCCATGAGGGATGCGGGCCGGACGGTGCGCTGGCGGTGCTCGCGGACGGTGACGGCGGCACCCGCGCGACCGATCACCAGGCGCTCGTCCTTGAGCAGCTGCAAGGCCTTCTGCACGGTCGCGCTCGACGCCTCGAAACGCTCCTTGAGCTGGGCTGTGGTGGGCAGGTTGGCGCCGGGGGCGAGCTCTCCGCTCATGATGTCGTCGCGCAGATCGGCCGCGATGCGCTCGTGCAGGGAGCGGCGGTCGACGGCTTCCGGGTCTGCCTTGGGCACGGTCATCCGATCCTGATCTGGTAGCGCAGCCTCTGCCGTAGGGCAGGCATCACCATACGGTCGGCCTGGATCGGCCGGTCGTCGCGGTCCAGGGTGAGCCGGACCAGCCGCAGGACCGGCTCGCCGGGGGCCGTGCCCAGGGCCTCGCGCTCCTCGTCGTCCGGCATCCCGGCCGTGACGTCCTCGCGGACCAGGGCGCCGACGTGGCCGAGTTCGGCGAGCAGGGTGAGGGCGCCGCCGGGGATCTTGGCGGTTCCGGCGAGACGGGTGCCGGCGGCTATGGCGGCCGGGTAGTAGGTGTCCGTCAGCTCGCTGGGCCGGTCGTCCAGGAGGATCAGGCGCCGACGCACCACGACGGGCTCGCCCTCGGGAACGCCGAGCAGCTCCGCCACCTCGGCGGGCGCGGGCACCTCGCCGGCGTGCAGGATGCGCTGGGCGCCGCGCCGCCCCCGCGCCGCCGCCTCGGCCGCCCAGGCGTCGCCCTGCCCGGCGAGCCGGGGCGTCAGATACGGCAACGACGTGCTGACCCAACCGCTCCCACCCACGACGTCCTCCTGTACGGCCGACCGTTTTCCCGACCCTGCCGTCCTACACGGTAGGCGACTCGCCCCGTCCGCCGACCGCCACCCTCGAGCCACCCTCAGCCACCGGCAGCGCCACCCTCAGGCGCCTTGTTGCCTTTCGCGAACAACAGTAAGGTGTCGCCGCAGGACGCCCCTGAGCCACGGAGGTGCCCCCCGTGCCCTTGTCACGGCAACGTCGTTTCCCCCGCTCGCGCGCCTCGGTAGGGGCCGCCCGCACCTTCGTCCACCAGGTCCTCATGGACTGGGACCGCCTCGACCGGCTGGACGACGTCACGCTGTGCGCGTCGGAACTGGCCACCAACGCCCTTCTGCACGGCGTGCCGCCGGGCAGGCAGTACTGCGTGACGCTCACCCTCGACGGCCCGCTGCTGCGGCTCGCGGTGCGCGACACCGGCGACCACCCGGCCCCCGCGGGCCCGCCGGCCGAGGACGCCTGCTCGGGCCGGGGGCTGCACCTGGCCCGAGAGGTGTCGGACGACCTGGGCGTCACCGAACACGTCATCGGCAAGACGGTGTGGGTGGTCTTCAAGACGGACGGCGAGACGGACGGCGGTGTCTGACGCCGCCGGCGGCTCAGGTCCTCTTACGGGTCGTCATGAACCGCTGGACCAGGATGAACGCGCACAGCAGCACACCGGTGGCGATCTTGGTCCACCAGGAGCTGAGCGTGCCCTCGAACTGGATGATGCTCTTGATCAGGCCCAGCACGAGGACGCCGAAGAGGGTGCCCAGGACGTATCCGGAGCCGCCCGTCAACAGCGTGCCGCCGATGACGACCGCGGCGATCGCGTCGAGTTCCATGCCGGTCGCGTGCAGCGGGTCGCCGGACTGGATGTAGAGGGTGAACAGCAGCCCGGCGAGCGCCGAGCAGAACCCGCTCACCGTGTACACGGCGATCTTGGTGCCGCCCTGCGGGAGACCCATCAGCATGGCCGACTGCTCGTTGCCGCCGATGGCGTACACCCGGCGCCCGAAGCGGGTGTAGTGCAGGACGTAGAACGCCACGGCGAGGACGACCAGGGAGACGATCGCGCCGATGGACAGGAACCCCACCCCGAGCGAGGCCTGCGCCTGGGCCAGGCTGCTCACGGTGGAGTCGCCGATGGAGATCGACTCCTTGCTGATGACCAGGCACAGACCGCGGAAGAGGAAGAGGCCGGCGAGGGTCACGATGAAGGGCTGGATCTCGAAGTTGTGGATCACATAGCCCATGAGGAAGCCGCCGAAGGCGCCGACGCCCAGCGCCAGGGGGATCACCAGCAGCAGCGGCAGGCCCTGGCGCTCCACCAGCCAGGCCGTGAACATCGTGGTGAAGCCGATCATCGAGCCGACGGAGAGGTCGATGCCGCCGGACAGGATGACGAAGGTGACGCCGACCGCGGCGACCAGCAGGTAGCCGTTGTCGATGAACAGGTTCAGGAAGACCTGCGGTTCGGCGAACCCGTAGTACTGGTACCGGGCCAGGCCCCCGCCGTACATGAGCAGGAAGAGCAGGGCCGTCACCGCGACGGGCAGCCTCCGGTCGCCGAGCAGCCGGGCCGCCCGGGACGAGGACGCGGACGGGGTACGGCTGTCGGAGGCCGTGGGGCCCTGGGTGGTCGCGGTCATCACGACACCTCCATCTTGGGAGCGGCCTCGGTCGCCGCGGCGGGGTCGGCCGGAGCCGCGGCCGGCTTGGCGCCGCCCTTCGCGCCGAACCGGCCGGCGAACTTCGCACCGAAGACCTTGGCGCGGAACTTCGGGGACTGCAGCAGGCAGACGACGATGACGACGGCGGCCTTGAAGACCAGGTTGGTCTGGGTCGGCACGCCGATGGTGTAGATCGTGGTGGTCAGCGTCTGGATGACGAGGGCGCCCACCACCGTGCCGCCGATGGAGAACCGGCCGCCGAGCAGCGAGGTGCCGCCGATCACCACGGCGAGGATCGCGTCGAGTTCGATCCACAGGCCGGCGTTGTTGCCGTCGGCGGCCGAGGTGTTGGAGCTGATCATCAGTCCGGCGATGCCCGCGCACAGCGCGCAGAACATATAGACCATGATCTTGATGCGGCGGGACCTGATGCCGACCAGGCGGCTGGCCTCGGCGTTGCCGCCGACCGCCTCGACCAGCAGGCCGAGCGCCGTGCGTCGGGTCAGCGCCACGGTGACGGCCACCACGACGGCCACCACGAAGATGGAGAACGGCAGGGTCAGCCAGTAGCCGCCGCCGATCAGCTTGTACGGCTCGCTGTTGATCGTGATGATCTGGCCGTCCGTGATCAGCTGGGCGACACCGCGTCCGGCGACCATGATGATCAGCGTCGCGATGATCGGCTGAATGCCCATCCGGGCCACCAGGAAGCCGTTCCACAGCCCGCAGACGACCGCGGCCAGCAGGCCGAGGCCCATCGCGAGCAGCACCCCGGACAGCGCGCCCTGGTCGTGCTGGTCGCTGATGTACGAGCAGGCCAGCGCTCCGGTGATGGCGACCACCGCGCCGACGGAGAGGTCGATGCCGCCGGTGGCGATGACCAGCGTCATGCCGACCGCCACCAGGATGAGGGGCGAGCCGAACAGCACGATCGAGACGAGGCTGCCGTAGAGGTGGCCGTCGGCCATCCTGATCGAGAAGAAGTCGGGCGTGAAGGGGACGTTGACGAGCAGCAGGAGGACGAGGACCGCCACGGGCCAGAACAGGTGGTGGCGGGTCAGCGTCCGCCACGGGGAAGAGGTGGTCGGCTCGGTGGTCACTGGTGCTCTCCGCTCGCGATGGTCTCCAGGATCCGGCTCGTGGTGATGTCGGGCCCGTTGGCGATCTGCGCCACCAGCCGGCGGTCGCGCAGCACTCCGATGGTGTGGCTGAGCCGGAGCACCTCCTCCAGCTCGGCCGCGATGTACAGCACGGACACGCCCTCCTCGGAGAGCGAGACGACGAGCTTCTGGATCTCCGCCTTGGCGCCGATGTCGATGCCGCGCGTCGGCTCGTCGAGGATCAGCAGCTTCGGCTGGGTGATCAGCCAGCGGGCCAGCAGCACCTTCTGCTGGTTGCCGCCGCTGAGCCGGCCCACCCTGGCCTCGGGGTCGGCCGGGCGGATGTCGAGGGCCTTGATGTACTTGGCGACCAGTTCGTCGCGCTGGGCGGCCGGGATCGGCCTGGTCCAGCCGCGCGAGGCCTGCAGGGCCAGGATGATGTTCTCCCGCACCGTCAGTTCGGGCACCAGGCCCTCGCTCTTGCGGTTCTCCGAGCAGAACGCGACGCCCGCGCCGATCGCGTCGTTCGGGGCGCTCATGGAGACGCTTCTGCCCTCGATCGTCACCGTGCCGGTGTCCGGCTGGTCGGCGCCGAACAGCAGCCGGGCGAGTTCGGTGCGGCCCGATCCGAGGAGGCCGGCGAGCCCGATCACCTCGCCCTTCCTGATCTCCAGGTCGAACGGCGCGATGCCGCCGGCCCGGCCCAGACCCTGGGCGTGCAGCAGTGTGTCGCCCGCGTCGGCGTGCAGCTGCTGTTCGTGCAGCTCGTCCAGCTGGCCCATGGCCTTGCCGAGCATGAGCTGGACGAGGCCGACCTGGTCGAGGTCGCTCACCATGTGCTCGCCGACCAGCGTGCCGTTGCGCAGCACGGTCATCCGGTCGCAGACCTCGTAGATCTGGTCGAGGAAGTGCGAGACGAACAGGATCGCGACGCCCTCTTCCCTCAACCGCCGCATCAGGGCGAAGAGTTGGAGGACCTCGTCGCGGTCGAGGCTGGACGTCGGCTCGTCGAGGACCAGCACCTTGGTGCCGGGTCCCTCGCCGTCGCCGGTGTTCAACGACCTGACGATCGCGACCAGTTGCTGGACGGCCAGTGGGTACGAGGACAGGGGCGCGCCGACGTCGATGTCCAGCCCGAGCCGGTCCACCAGCTCCGCCGCCTCCCGGCGCAGCCGCTTCCACTGGATGCGGCCCATGCGGGTCGGTTCACGCCCGATGAAGATGTTCTCCGCCACCGACAGGTTGGGGCAGAGGTTGACCTCCTGGTAGACCGTGCTGATGCCGGCCTGCTGGGCCTGCAGCGGGCTGGCGATCCGCACGGACCGACCGTCCAGGGTGATCGTGCCGCCGTCCAGGGAGTAGACGCCGGTGAGCACCTTGATGAGGGTGGACTTGCCCGCCCCGTTCTCGCCCATCAGGGCGTGGATCTCGCCGGGGAAGAGCCGGAAGTCGACGTCCGACAGAGCCCGTACCCCCGGAAACTCCTTGACTATGCCCGTCATTTCCAGGACGGGCCGCGGCTCTGCCATGGCAGCGCTCCTCATGAGATTGGTCAGGCCCGCAGGGAGCCCCGGGACCGATGGCGCTCGGTCGGCCGCGGGCTCCCCGCCGGTGGGTGCGTCGGTTCAGTACTTGCGGCTCGGGAGCGCGGCCTTGGCCTGGTCCTGCAGGAAGTCGCCCTCCTTGGTCTTGATCCAGCGCTCGACCGTCTCGCCGGCCTTGACCTTCTTCACGGTGTCCATCAGCTGCGGGCCGAGCAGCGGGTTGCACTCGACGATGGCGTTGATCTTGCCCTCGGACATGGCCACGAAGCCGTCCTTCACGCCGTCGATCGAGACGATCAGGATGTCCTTGCCGGGCTTCTTGCCCGCCGCCTCGATGGACTGGATGGCGCCGATGGCCATGTCGTCGTTGTGCGCGAACAGGACGTTGATGTCCGGGTTCGACTGCAGGAAGGCCGCCATGACCTGCTTGCCGCCGGCGCGGGTGAAGTCACCGGTCTGGCTGACGACGATCTTCCAGTCGTCCTTGTGGCCGGCGTCCATGACCTCCTTGAAGCCCTTGGCGCGCTCGATGGCCGGAGCGGCGCCGGTGGTGCCCTCCAGCTGGGCGATCTTCACCGCGCCCTTGTGGCCGGCCTTCTCCAGGACCTTCTCCAGGATCTTGCCGGCGCGGCGGCCCTCGTCGGTGAAGTCGGAGCCGACCAGCGTGACGTACAGGGAGTCGTCCGAGGTCTCCACCGAACGGTCGGTGAGGACGACGGGGATCTTCGCGGCCTTGGCCTCCTTGAGGACCGCGTCCCAGCCGGTGACGACGACCGGCGAGAAGGCGATGACGTCGACCTTCTGGGCGATGTAGCTGCGGATCGCGGAGATCTGGTTCTCCTGCTTCTGCTGGGCGTCGGAGAACTTGAGGTTGTACCCCGCCTCCTTGGCCGCGTCCTTCACCGAGGTGGTGTTGGCGCTGCGCCAGCCGCTCTCCGAGCCGACCTGGGAGAAGCCCAGCGTGATCGTCTTGCTGCCGCCCGAGGAGGAGGAGCCGGAGGAGTTGTCGTCCTTCTTGGCACAGGCCGTCAGACCGCCCGCCGCCGCCACGCCGACCGCCGCGGTGAGGAAGTTCCTTCTGCTGAGCATGTTCTTCTCCTTTGAAGAGCCGGCCCGGGGACGGACCTGCTGGTACTTGACGGGACCGGCTGCACTGCGTCCAGCCTGTCGATCACTGTTCGGGATTTCGGCCACACTGCCGGAGCGGGTCGGCCGACGGGTTCGTCAGAGAGGTGTGCCGTCCGGCTGGGCGGCGGAGGGGAAGGTACTGGCCCGGACGACGAGCTGGGGTTCGATCGCCACCCGGGGAGTGACGGAGGGCGGCCGGCCCTCGATCTGGTCGAGGAGCAGGGCGATGCCCCGCTTGCCCACCGCCGAGAAGTCCTGCCGGACGGTGGTCAGCGGCGGAGCGAAGAACTCCGCCTCCGGGATGTCGTCGAAGCCGACCACCGCGACGTCCTGGGGCGTGCGCACCCCCGCTTCCCGCAGGGCCCGCAACACCCCCAGCGCCATCTGGTCGTTGGCGACGAAGACCGCGGTCAGCCCCCGGCCCACCCAGCCGGCCAGTTCCTGGCCCGCACGGTAGCCCGACAGCGGACTCCAGTCGCCGCGCAGCAGCATGGGCGGCTCGACGCCCGCCGCTTCGAGGGTGTCCCGCCAGCCGGCGGCTCGGTCGGCCGCCTCCTGCCAGTCCTCGGGCCCGGCGAGATGCCAGACCGTGCGGTGGCCGGCGGCCAGCAGGTGGCCGGTGGCCAGCCGTGCCCCCAGATGCTGGTCCACGCCGACGCCGGCGATGTCCACACCCGGCCCGCCGCCCACGATCACGACGGGGAACGGGTGGCGCAGTTCGGCGAGGGCGTCCACCGCCGACCGCTGCGGCGCGATGGCGACCACCCCTTCGACGCCGCCCTCGCTGAGGTGGTCCAGGGCCTCGGCCAGACTGTCCATGGTCAGTTTGCGCAGACTGACCGTCGAGACGAGGTATCCCTCGGCACGCGCCGCCTCCTCCAGCGCGAACAGCGTGCTGGCCGGTCCGTACAGGGTGGTGTCGGAGGCGACCACGCCCAGCGTCCGGGTGCGGCGGGTGGCCAGGGCCCGCGCGGAGAAGTTGCGGCGATAGCCCATCTCCTCGATCGCGCGCAGCACTCGGGCCCGTGTCGCGTCCCGCACGTTGGGGTGGTCCCCCAGCACCCGGGACACGGTCTGGTGGGACACGCCGGCCTGACGCGCCACGTCGGCCATGGTGGGCGGCCGAAGCCGGGTGTGTGCCACGGGCGCCCCTCCTTGACTGTCGTTCGTCGACACGGCCTGCGCTGCGGGCGGACGGTTCCGCGCCGCGGACGTCACTCCGGGATCCCGGAGAGCCCGACGGCTGCGGGGGAAAGGACGAGTCGAGGCGATGTCGGCACGACGCTCGCTCCTCCCCCGGCGTTGGGCGTTGACTGGTGAATGCGGAGGTCATTGTGAGCGCTAACAATTCGCGGCGGTCAAGAGGGCTGCAGCCATACGTCGTCACGGTTCCATAACGCGTCATAGCGCCTCGACCCATCACCCCTGGTCAGACCCCTGAGGACGCGCCGAAGCGCCGACGCCGGCCGACCCCGCGCCCGGGGGCCGCCCGACCGGCCGAGAGCGGGAACCGGGCACGGGCCGGACGAATCCCGGCCAGGGAAACACCGATCACACCGCCCTGGACGAGCCGTCCACACCTCGGGCGCCCGGCCCGGCGCCCCGCACGAGGCTCCGACGCGACGCATCCCGGCCACGGCTCACCGAGCTCGACCGCACCGGAACCGGCCGCGGACCTGCGCCACGGCCCACAGCCGACGGTAGGAGGCCGACGGCAGGCGGCACGCGGCACGCGGCCGACGGCAGGCGGCACGCGGCCGACGGCAGGCGGCACGCGGCCGACGGCAGGCGGCACGCGGCCGACGGCAGGCGGCAC